>NZ_JAVIIW010000090.1:0-8102 GCF_033977205.1 Mesorhizobium album
TAACATCGACCGCGAAGAGAAGCGAGTGACCCGCGGGGCGACTGGAGTAGGGAAAAATATCACGAGGAGGGGCTTGACCTTAACGACCCCAATCAGAGAAGCCTGCTAGACCAAATGTTCTCTTGGGACCGGCGAACATTTAGTCTAACAAGCTTGAGGTGTTTTTATTGCGACGGGTGGTTACGTCTGCATATGCGGTCATACAGGTCGCCGAACGTCGCCGCCTCAATTATCTCATCCAATTGCGGCGACCTCCAGCGGTCGCTTTTATCCAAAGTGGCTTGGATTTCTGCTGCGATAAGGCTGTCTCCCCCAACATCAAAGAAGTTATCTTCCATGCATATTTCGTTGTCTCCCAAAACGGTTTTGATTTCATCAAGAAAAATTCTCCTCGGATCATCGTTACTCAACATGTTTACCTTTCCTATTTCGGCTTCTTTTTCCGGCAGAGATTTTTCTCTTCTTCTGGCCGCTCGTCTGGCATCGTTAACACTTCTCCCCTTTGCGGCTCTCGCTCCCGGGCTGCCGCGGAACCGTCGGGCTCGCAGGCTGATCGTCCGGCCAGCATCGTTGACCGTCGAATGAGTACGTTGGAAGGGGAATGCGATGGCGAGTACCGAACGGTTCCAACTGATCGCTGGCCCGTTTCCAATCCACCGCAACACCTGCGGCCCAGAGTGCCCCAAGGCATTCCAGTAGGACATGGCGGTCGGTGGACTCATCATCGTTCTCGTCGCGCGCGGCTGGGACAATCGATGGAATTAGGTTCTTGCGATCCTCCGGGTTGATCGCCCCATGTGCGAAACGCGCCAGATTGCGCGAAGGGCCAAGATCAACGAGTGCAGTTACACCGGCAGCGACCATGGTCTGGATAGAGCGATCGAATCGGATAGTTTCAGTTGCTTGCCCACTCCAGTGGCTATCCGGCAAGAGTGCTTTTGCGCCATGCAGGGATCCTGAATTCAGAGCTATGGCCACATCCGGCAACCGCTTTTCTACGATGCGGATCTGGGCATCGATGGTCTCAGCCGCTCCTTTCATCAGCGGAGAATGGCTGGCGACACCAGCTGTATTAAGGAGGTTGTTGGGGATCTGTCGCTGTTCGAGACTTTCCTGAAGCCTTTCCAGAAGGTCCCGCTTGCCGGTGAACACGACACCGGTATTTGAGTTCACGACACCGACGCCAATCTCGCCAGCTGCAGCTCGATCACGCCAAACATCCTCCGTGAGGATACGCTCGGCGTCGTTCGGGCCACATTCGGCCGCAAGCATAGCACCGTCGATACCAAGATTCGCCATCGCGCGGCTCCGAACGACCGTCAGCCCAACAGCGTCTTCTACTTTTAGAATACCAGCTAGGGCGGCCACAACGTATTCGCTCATGCTGTGTCCGACGAGATAACCGGGCCGCACTCCAAACAGTTCTAACAAACTAGCCATGGCGTATTGCACGGAGAAAATCATGACACTGATTTCTTCGAAGGAAGCCGTCCGGTATGTGTCGTCTTCCCCAAATATGACCGTCTCCAGGTCGCGATCCAGAACCCGGCGACTAGCGGCGGCACACGCCAGGACAGCATTGCGAAAGTCTGGCACGTGATCAAAGAGGTCCTTGAACATTCGCGGGTGCTGCACTCCACAGCCGGGCAGCATGAACCCAATCGACGGCGATGAAACGGTCCGATCAGCTGCACGATCCACCTCTTCTTCCAACCTCGCAATGGCCATATCCAAGTTGCGCGCCACAACGACGGTTCGGTGCTCGAACTGGCATCTCGCCACGCGTAGTGTATGAGCGACGTCACCAAGATCGATATCGCGGTTACGCTGCAGGAACGCGGCTAGATTCCGGCAGGCCCGGCTTAACGCCGAGGAGGTCTTTGCAGATAGGCAAAGGGCATAAGATCCCCGTGCGATCGGTCCGGGCCAAGCTCTCGCATTGTCGCTGCCCCATTCCTGCAGAACGACATGGCAGTTGGTTCCACCCATGCCGAGCCCCGTGACTCCGGCAGTGCGCGGCCGTCCCGGCGGACAGGGCCAAGGTCTAAGCCGTTCATTGATGAAGAAAGGCGTATCTTCCAGACCGAGATCTTCGTTCAGCCGGTTGATATTGATAGTCGCGGGGATTACGCCGTGCTGAAGGGTGAGAACTGTTTTGATAAAGCTCGCCACCCCTGAGGCGATGTTGGCATGGCCGATATTCGGTTTGATTGACCCGAGCGCACAGGCGTTGCCCGTTTTCTCTTGCCCCGCAAAGACCTTTGCCAGAGCGCGGACCTCGATCGGGTCTCCGACCTTGGTGCCGGTCCCATGAGTTTCGATGTATTCCACATCTTCAGGGCCAAGTGCCGCGGAGGCAAGTGCCAAGCGCACAACTTCGGCCTGGCCTCGCGCGCTAGGCGCGGAGAAGGACGATTTGGCGCGGCCATCGTTGTTAATGGCACATCCTTTTACCACCGCGTGGACCGGATCGTTCGCCTCAAGCGCGTCTTCAAGGCGCTTGAGAACCACAACCCCCACCCCATCTCCGAGCACCGTGCCACTGGCATCGGCATCAAAGGCTCGGCACACACCGTCCGAAGAATTAATAAAGTCCTTGACAAACTGATACCCCGCTTGAGGGAAGGTGATACTGGAGGCACCTGCCAACGCCATGTCGCAATGTCCGGCCGCGAGCGACTGAGCGGCGACCGCGATCGCCACCAACCCAGTTGAGCATGAGGTTTGCACCGCAATACTTGGGCCATTGAGGTTCAGCATGTAGGACACGCGCGAGGCAAGGTAGTCCTTCTCGTTGCCGAGCTCCGTCAGGAAAGCGAGTCGCGCGTTGGTGGGATCGCTGAGGCCGCCCTTCAAATGGTGCAGCAGATAGAGTGGGGAAGAAGAACCTGCGAACACTCCGGTCCGGCCTTCATGCTGGGTTGGCGCATATCCGGCCGACTCGAGGGCCTTCCAGCAGCATTCGAGAAACAGACGATGCTGCGGGTCCATTAACGTTGCCTCCCGCCTCGAAAGCTTCCAGAAAACCGGATCGAAAAGATCCACATCCTTGAGATGGGCGCCCACGCGCACATAATCGGGGCGCTTCAGGACAGCCTCCGGAATGCCCCGGGCCTTGAGTTCATGCGTGGAGAGTGAGGTGATCGAGCACACCCCATGGCAAAGGTTTTCCCACAGTGCATCGACTGTTTCCGCGCCGGGAAAACGCCCGGACAATCCGATCACCGCAATGTCCATACCGCGGCTGCGCCGACGGTCCAACGCCTTCACATGCGGCCTATCCGGCAAGACTGGCGGTGTTTTGGGGAGCTTGCCGCTTTGGCGATGCCTCTGCTCGCCGCCACGATTGCGGAGAAGAGCCGCGAGTTCTTCGAAAGTCGGATTGAGGAAGACCTCCACTACGCGGAGCTCCACCTTCAGACTTTTGCGAAGCTGCGTACAGAGTCGCGCAGCCAGGAGGGAGTGTCCGCCGCAGTCGAAAAAGTTGTCGCGCGGATCGGCAGCCTCAGCCTGGAGAAGGTCGCGCCAAGCTGCGCGAAGTGCCGATTCGACCGCGTCGGTACCGGTCACCGGAGCGCATGCCTCTTGCGCGAGCCCGTGAAGGCGCGACCGATCAAGTTTCCCATTAGCCGCAATGGGCAATTCCCTTACCGCCACGAAATGCGCGGGTATCGCATAATGCGGTAACTCGGACTTCAAATGCGCTCGCAAAGCAGCCTCCCAGCCTTTGCAACCATCGTGCAGGACTACATAGGCGATCAGTCGATCAGGCTGGCCTGTCGTCGGATCGAGCTCAGGCAATACGGCGGCGGAGCGGACCCCGGAGTACCGCAGCAAGGCAGCTTCTACAGACGCTGGAACGACGCTATATCCTCGGATTTTCACCATGAAAGCGCAACGCCCCATAATCTCCAGCTGGCCGCCAGGCAGCATGCGGCCAAAATCGCCAGTGCGGACCATCTTGCCATCAGCGCGGAACGGATCGGGAAAGAATCTTTCACCTGTCATCTCCGGGCTGTCGAGATATCCATGAGCCAAGACATCGCCGCCGACGAAGACCTCGCCCAGGAAGCCCAGTGGGACAGGATCGCGTTGCTCCCCGAGGATATAGACACTGACATTGTGCTGAGGCGGACCGACCGGCACGACCTTTTGTATTGTCGCAGGATCGATCTCTCTCAAGTCAATATGCGAGATATCATGCGCCTCTGCTGCGCCGTAGTAGTTGATGATTCTAACGTGAGGCAACGCATCCCTCACACGCGCAAGCAACGCTGCTGTTAGTACCTCGCCTGATAGGAAGATCAATCGGAGATCCGGAAGGAGGGAGGGGACGTCGAGCAAGCCGCTGCTGAGAAGCACATCCAACAGTGAAGGGGTTAGCAATATTCTCGAAATTCGATTTCGTTCCAAGTAGTTGACCAGCTGGTGCGGATCGTAGATAACGTCGTCAGGGATCAGATAGGCTGGAATCCCGGCGAGGATCGGGCGCATTATCTCCCCGGCCAAGAAGAGATTGATCGCCTCGCGATCATCGGGCGCATATGGCAGTACGCAATAGCGCCACTGGTGAGAGGCTACAGCGCTTCGGTGAGGCAAGACCACCCCTTTTGGTTCACCAGTCGTGCCAGATGAAAATGCAATCATGGCGGGCGCATCCAAATCCACCGCTTGGGGATTGGCCGGATTGGCCTTGCCGAGTTGTGCTTCCCAACCCTCGTCGAGCGACAGCGCAATACCAGACCAGTCAGGCGGAAGCTTAGCTGCGAAACGGTTGTTGGTGATAACGATTTCAACGCTTCCCTTCTCAAGTATCCGCCGTAGCGCAACCATGGGGTGCGCTTTGTCAAGCACGACGTAAGCAGCCCCTGTCTTAAGAATACCGAACAACGCGACGGCGTATTCGGGTGAAGTATCCATCAGGATACCGACGCGCGAACCTCGGCTCTGACCATGTCCGAGGAGGTGCCTGGATAGAATCTCGCTCAGGTCGTCGAGTTCACAATATGTGATGGTCGCAGCCTCTGACACGATTGCAGGACTGTCGGGGGTGAGAGCCGCTTGTTTGCGGAATTGCTCATGCAGAGTTAGGTTGGTATAAGGGAAGATCTCGCCGTGTTGGATGGAAGCCGGAAGTTGTCCCTTCACCTCGCCAACTTCGCGCAGGAGGCTAGACACCACCTCCTCCGTCATGGACAGGGTGAAAAAGTGATCGCTATCAAACATAATCCGTGCGAAGCGCGACGTCGTAAGCCGACACCATTCGTCCAGGCCATTCGCATTGATCGTTTCGTCTTGAATTCCCCCCATCGCGGTTATTGCCGCGCCGATTGGCGTTGGTAAGCTCCGGTCGTAGGTCTCCACAAGTTCGAAGTCGGCCCGCAGTGGCGGCAAAATGAAGTCTTGTAGGAGTACCTCATTTGCCAGCGCTTCTTCGGGGACCATGCCAAGGATACGGATCACATCGGTTAACTTGTCGTCCGTGTATCTATACATGGGCGGCTCATCCGCCGGCACATCCGCCGGCTTGTGAGCAGACACGACAACAAGGAAGGGAGATGGCCGACCGGCCTCCTCCAGTGAGCGGGCGACTTCGTAGGCGACGAGCGCACCTGCGCTATGACCGAAGAAAACAAAAGGCCTACCGCTGTAAGCCTGGAGCGCCTCAATGACCATGGGTACCAGTGCGTCCATGCTGCGGATCGCGGCCTCCGCGGACCGTTTGCGGCGCCCGGGAAGATCCAGGCAAATAAGCTCAACGTCGTCGGGGAGATAGCCAGACCAAGTACGGAATGACTGTACGCCGCCCCCTCCGTGAGGGAAACAAATTATCCGATACGATGGATCAAGTGATTTCTTCACGACGCTAAGCAGTGCTTTGGCTTTATCATGAATTTGTTCCATATCTCAAACCACTCCATCGCGGCTCCGCCTGACATTACCATATCTAAGCGGGAGTTATTTATGACGACATTTCTATCTTATGTATATCTCTCTTCGGAGACTTGTCGCATTAGATAGTTGTCATTTCTAACTAACTTGCCTGCGGACAAGATAACAGCGGTTGGCGGATGTCGAAAGACAATGTTTGTTAAACTTAAGTTAATGTTTGTTGAATAAGTTATAGTAGGATAAATTTACACGACGATATGGTTTCTCCATTTGACATTTGATACGAGCGCACCCACCTTATCGAGACGCAGGCTCACGCTGACGCGGCTCTTGCCGCCGCCGACGAAACTCGCTGTCGTGACCGTAGACTTGCGAATTTTTCGAGATGATTTACTTGGGCTCATCCGGCCGAGTGGGCGCGGATCGTCATCTGCGGCATCGAAGGCGGTAAATCGTTGGAAACGAGTCGATGGGCGGGACCACGCTTGCCTGAAAGAGGGCGCGGCGTTTGTGAGGCAACCTTGATGCTGGAGGGTTGTAAATGACCGCGCAAAACACCAGGCGACCGGATCGCTAGGGTCACTTGCGTTGAGATGGCCTGATTGGGGCCGGTTGGGCCGCGCATTTTCTGAGGGCTGGCTTGGATGTGGTGGTGTATAGTCCAGCTGCCGAGCGCGAGATCTATCTGAGGGAGTACCTAGCTAGCACTACTTTGGCAGATTATGTTTGGCTGCGTCAGCGAGGAGTTTCTCACAGTGGGGGCATCGCCTGGGTGGCGGTCGTGCGAAGAGGTCGAGGATGGCTTGTCTAACAGCCGGCATGCTCGGTTGCGGCGGTGGTCCCCCGACTCTTTTTTTTCCGTCCCACTGCTTTGAGGCGGCGGGATTGGAGGAAGGCGTAAGCGATCATCGTCATCAGGGCATGTCGGTGTAACCCGGTCCAGGATCTGCCTTCGAAGTGGTCGAGGCCGAGTTCCTCCTTGAGCTGCTGATGCGCCTGCTCGCAGATCCATCTGGCTTTGATCGTGGCGGCGAGCATCTTGAGGCTCGTATCGACCGGCAGGTTCGATACATAGTATTTTTGCTCGCCAGTCGACCGGCGTTCGCCGACGAGCCAGACCTCCTCGCCTGGCATGCATTGCACGCGATTGTCGAGCATCCGGTGCTTATGACCATCCGCAACGCGGACACGTCGAGCCGCAAAGTAGCATGTCAGCCGACCTTTAGTGCCGCGCCGCCAGCTGACCCTTTGCCATTTCCCTCCGGCCAACAACGCTTCTGCACAGACCGGGGGCTGATCAGGGATGTGGTATTTGCGGGGCTTTCCGGTCTTCGCGACCGGGAAGATCAGATCAACATCGGCCGGATAGACGTTTTGGCGTCGCGATAGCCCTACAGCCCACAGCAGACTGCGCTCACTCAAAGCCTGACGAAAAGAGCTGCTCGACCCGTAGCCCGCGTCGGCAAGCACGCAGCCAAAACGCGCGCCGGAGGCGATGACACGATCGATCTCTTCGATGGCGATCTCCGGCTTTGTCAGAGCGACCTGTCGATCCTTCGGGACTCGCGCCCGCATCATCCGCTCGGGATCATTCGTCCAGGTGTCGGGCAGGAAGAGCCGCGGGCCCACCATCACCGGCACCTCGCGCGAGGCCAGCGTTACCGAGACCAGCGACTGACAATTGGCAGTCTTTCCGAGCGACGAGGCATATTGAGGCGCGACACCAACCGAATGTTGTCCCTTCTTCGGTAACGCTGTGTCGTCAATGACGAGAAAGCCTGCCTCATCACCAACCAGGCCATCTGCCTCCTTCAGCAGCGCAGCCTCGAGTGGAGCGCTGTCCCAAACCCCTGCAGCGACGAAATGATGAAGCTGATCGTAGCCGACCTCGCCAGCGCGCGCCGCCATCGGCTGAACGCTCTTTCGATCTCCTGGACCAATCAGCCCAGCGATATAGGCCGGACACATCCGTGCCCGCGTCTTGTGCCCTAGCGCCGCGACAAACGGCTCGAGCCAGCGATCCAGATCGGCTTGCCAGTCCACGTCCATTGATCGGCCCTCCATGAGCCGACCTCCCATGAATCACGCAAACCACCTCTTGGGAATCTGGAGGCTTCTGTGAGGTCCGCGGGCACGACGGAGCGGCCGGGTTGGCTGTCGGACCTCATTGCAAGCCGGATTGAACGGAGCCGCGGGCAGGACTGGCGCTA
>NZ_JAVIIW010000091.1:0-7727 GCF_033977205.1 Mesorhizobium album
ATCTGCTGCCCTTCAACTTCGCCAAAGCCGCCGCAGCCTGACCCGACGCGTCCGTCTGAAAGCGATCGGTTGTTGCAAGGGCCGTCAACCTGCAGGGAAAATAGCGCTTACTCATGTCGGCCGCACTCTGCCGGTGATCTACAATCCCGATCGACCAGAAGACGCGGTGTTGGAGGACGATCTCCCGTTTCGTCCCACGGTGATGTACGGCATAGCAGCCGGTGTGCTCCTTGTCGGCCTTGCCGTCGTCGTCACCTTCACCCAGGCAGGCCTGATCGTCGGTTGGCTGCAGCCCTATTTTCCGGCAAACGCATTCGTCCCGGGAGTGCTGTTCTTCACCGCCGCCGGGCTACTGTTGACGTTGTTCCTGATATCCGACCTTAGCAGTGCCGTTGCGGCCGTCCGCTGGCCCACGACCAACGGCGCCGTCCTGTCGAGCGGCGCCGAGCCGCATCGCATGATCATAAACGGCGGCCGTGGGCCGATCGTGTGGTTGCCGGTGATCGAATACAGTTACCGTGTTCAAGGGAACAACCACTATGGCTCACGTCTTGCATTTGGCGCCACGGTGTCCGGCTCACGCGACTATGCCGAGTCGATCGTCGCCCGATATCCTGTCGGGGGAGCGGTGACCGTTCACTTCGATCCGCAGAATCCTTCCCTCGCCGCGCTCGAAACTCGTGTAGGCTTCGCCTGGCAGACATTTCTGATTGCCATGGCGTTCTTCGGCGCAGCCCTGTTCTTTTCTGGCTGGCGCGGCTTCATCTAGCAAAGGAGTTGAACATGTCTTCGATGCCCCGCTCGGTCGGATTGCGCATTGCCTTGGGGCAATTTCGATCCGCATGGCGCGGAGGAAGGCTGCGCCGACGCTGCGCCCCTCTCGGCTGGGTCATTTTCAGCGCGCTTTCGTCCACCGTCGCTCATGCGTCGGAACACGACATATGTCAGATCGGTGATCCCGTTAATGCTAACCTGGGGCTGGCGCAAATCAAGCCTTCTAAGGGCACCGATCTGCGCCAAGCGGAGGCACCTTGCCCCGACGCTAATGACCGCTGCAAACCGGAAATACACCTCAAGAAAAACGAACTGGTGCTTACGACGGGCCGCGTCAACGGGCCCTATGTGTGCGTTTATGTTGCGGGATCCTATCTGGATCAGGGCGGCTATGTGAAACAGACGGACATCGCGCCACGCCCGCCACTGCCGCTAAAGGTATGGAAGGGCAAATGGAGCGAGCCCTTTGGTAGCTGGATCAGATTGAGTGTCGAAGGCGCGGCCCTCAAGGCGGAGGGTGAGGCCTTCTACCCGTCGGCGCATCCGTCCAAAAAAGACTTTCCCGGCGGTCCCCATATGGGCGACATGCCGCCTGGGCCGGCGACGCCGCGCAACAATGTCGCCGTGTTTTCAAATCCCGATGATCATGATCCTGAGGGTTGCCGAGTCATCGTCGCGCTGGACAAAGCGACCCTCATTGTGAGCGACAATGGCAATTGTGGCGGCATGAATGTCAGGTTCTCCGGCTACTATTATAGATGA
Organism: Mesorhizobium album; assembly: GCF_033977205.1. Taxonomy (NCBI): domain Bacteria; kingdom Pseudomonadati; phylum Pseudomonadota; class Alphaproteobacteria; order Hyphomicrobiales; family Phyllobacteriaceae; genus Mesorhizobium; species Mesorhizobium album. Next base: position 1,537 of record NZ_JAVIIW010000091.1, read on the forward strand.
AACTGAACACATCCGGTGCTGTATAAGCACCGGACACCCTCTCCGTAGCGGTCACTATTCGGATACGATTTCTTCGGTTTTCGTCGTGTTTTGAGCATCGCCTGCTCCACTGGCGTAAACCCCACGCTACATTAGCGCCTGCTTGCGCTCAATCTCGGCCAAAACAATAATACTTCGACCAGCTTGGGGTGATGGGGATGGAAGCGTACAGACGAAGCGGTCACGGTTGTCGCAATGTCGCAATGCCGGTTTACACGTCGAAGGATTACTCCCTCGTTCGGCACCTTCCCGGCACCGACGATATTCCACCGACCTGGGAAGAATGGTGCAGGCATTTTGAAGCGTAGCTTAAGAAGCGCGAGTAGGGCCAAGGGCATGGATACGTAAGGGTGCGCATTCGACCCGATCTGTTCAAGGCATGGCTAGATGCCAGCTCCCGGGTGGCTTCCGAGATCTCCAGGGGACGCCATGCCCAGGAACTGTATGATGCGCGCTCCGCGAGGAACAAGCGAGATTGATGGCTGCGGCTGCCAATGAAATACCGCTTGACCTCCGGGAGAGGCGGGAAAATCGCAATGACGACTAGCGGCTGGCGTCATCTGGGTCTACGGGGCCAATGATGACGACGGGATCTTGGCCTTCGCCGACAATGGCATCGAGGAGATCGAACTGCCGCGACGGGACGGCCGGAGATGAAAGTCGGAGTTCCTCTCAAACGCAAAAACCGCCCCGATTGATCAGATCGGGGCGGTTATTGATTTATGATAAAATTGGTTGCGGGGACAGGGTTTGAACCTGGTAACCTCACTTTCGAAGCCCTATCGACAGACGAACGGGTTGCATCGCTGTATTGGCGGTAGCCTACTACTGACTCGAACGCCATATCCTAGGCGGGTGGTATGTTCACGTTATGATGGAAGATGTTGTTGGGGTCATAGCGCGTTTTCAACTGCCGCAGCCTTGCGAGGTTTTGACCATAGGCGGCCAACGCTGCCGCGCCGGCTTCCTCGTCTGCCCCCAAATAATTTGCATAGCGACGCTTGCCGGCAAAGGGCTCGAGGGCATCGAAGCTGGCGCGCGCCCAAGCGGTGGTGCGATCCGCAGAGGCCTTGTCCATCCATTGGCCAAGCACGAGCGTGTTGAAGCCAATGTCACGGAGCGCGAAGGAGGTGGATTCTACCGGAACGCGCGACGCAAAGCCGTGGAAACCTTCCAGCAAGATCGAGCTTGTTGGAACCGGACAGCGCTCATACGCGATCACGAGGGCCTCGACAGCATCGTCGTCAAGGCGCGGAAGGAACGTGGACTTCCAGTAGTTGAATGCGCCGGAAGGGAAGCCCGCGTCCAGCATTCCATTGAGGTCCACATAGGGTATCGGCCCTAACGCATCCACCGCTACGGTGCCAAAGCTCCGGATCTGGCGTCCAACGATCTCCGCATCTTCGGGTGAGCCGATATGACAGGAAACAATGGCAACGATCGGGGTGCCCGACCCGTCTGGCGCGGTAGTTAAGGCGGCGACGAGCATAAGGTCGTCCGAGGCATTTTCGGCGAGGTCCCGGAACCCGCGGAGGACTTGTCTCGCCTCTCGGAATGGAAAGGCAACGATCCCTCCGAACACGACTGGGCCGACGGAATGCAGGCGGAACTCGAAGGAAGCGGCAACGCCGAAGTTGCCACCGCCGCCACGGAGCGCCCAGAAGAGATCGGGATTTGCGTCGGCGCTCGCCTTCACCACGGAACCGTCTGCGAGCACCAGATCGACGGAGATCAGATTGTCCAGCGCCATCCCGAATTTCGGCATAAGCCATCCAAGGCCGCCGCCGAGGGTAAGTCCAGCAACACCAGTACTTCCAATCACCCCTCCAGTGGTCGCAAGACCATGTAACTGGGTCTCTCTATTTAACTCCCTCCAAGTCACCCCGCCCTCGACTACGGCCGTCCGGGCGGCAGCATTCACGTGAACTCCTTTCATCAAGGAGAGGTCGATCATAAGGCCATTGTCGACCACCGCACGCCCAGCGACGTTGTGGCCGCCGCCGCGTACGCAAATCTCCAGACCGGTCGCTTGGGCGTAAAGGACAGCATCGACGATGTCGGCAATACCTCGACAACGGGCAATGACTGCGGGGCGTCGGTCGACGAGGCCATTGTGTATCCTCCTTACCTCATCAAAAGTGGGCGCGCCGGGCTGGAGAATTGATCCGAGAAAATTGCGAGCAAGTTCTGTTTGGACTTCCATGACGCTCCCCCTCCTGTCAGGCGACCGCACTGCCGCGGAAGCCACGGTGAAACCGGCGCAGAAAGCGAACGGTCCGAACGATTCTACGTCGGAATTTATTAGCCAAGGGGATCATGATCCCGGCGACGATCCGATGCAACAGCTGACGTTGCCGCTGGATCCTAGTGCCCGAACCGCTCGGGCCAGGTTCTTATGCGGCTTCAGCGGCAGGCTTGAATATTCTCTTTAATATCTAAGCGCGCTCGCCAAAAACCTCAGCCTTCTTCGCCGCGCTCAATCTCGGCATCTACGAACTCCTGTGGGCAAGAAGCATGGTGCAGCAGAGACCGAAACCATCGCGCCCAAAACAAGCGGCGTTCACTGGTCGCCTACGATTTTGGCCGAGGCCTTCAGCCGGCCTATAGGCTCCTCGTCGCGTGCAACGGTTGAGCGACTTCGGCTAGTCACGACGGGCTGTTCGACTTTCTCGACAAACTAGAAACGCGATGGGCGGAAACAGGCTGAATTGCTTGGCAAGGCGCATGTTCACCAGATAGGCGAACTCTTCCATAGCGAGCACTGGGAGGTCGCCTGGTTAGCTGCCGTGGACGACGTCCCACTGCCCGACGTGCTGCAAACCTGCCGACATCGTAGTCGCGCGCGGCCACCGACATCAGCGCGTTGGCTTCGATTGAGCGGATCACAAAGTCCCGGAGGCGGCGCAGCCTTGATCTCCTCCATGATCGCCGCAAGAGGTCTGCTTTCAAGAACTTCCGAATTCGATCTCTACTACGGAAATTGGGCGCTAAGCGGCCGTTCAAAACGTAGTGCGCTTAGAAGTTCGTGCTGACGCACTATCTGGCGCTCATGCCCAGAAGTCGGTGCAATCCAAATACCGAATCTAGTGTCCCACTTTGTCCATAAGCACCCGCAATTCAGGCTGATGCGCGACGCAGAAAGTTCGAAAAGCTTCCAGGAACCCCAGCCCAACAGGATGCCCTTCGAATACTGGCTCCCGAACCTTCTTCCGCCCAGACAGTCCCCGTTGTTTCTACAGGTAAATCAAACGCTTGCCTGAAGTGCGCGCGAACTTCGCTACGATTTCACTCGCAGTTCGACAGCATCAGATCAGAAGCGTCAATGTCGAGCTCCAGCCGAAAGCCATCTGATGATGGCCCCTCGTCATCTGATTTCCCGCAATCGAATCCCAATTATGCTGCACCGCAACAAAGACTGTGGTAAGGTTCGATGGAGATTGTGACGAGGGCTTGATCATGCCGATCGGCGACAACCTGCCGACCCAGTCGGAGCAGACCTTTCTCAATTTGTTTGAGCCGCCGCCTCAGGTCATTGAGCCTGCCATCCGGGCCTGTCGTTTGTTCAATACGGCGCTCGACGCCATTTTCTATGATGTGCCGACCCTGACCGCCCAACTCGCAGAAAAGGACGCTCCGATGAGCGCTCGTGGCGAAAAGGCCCCCTCTCGCATAGTCCAGTTCGACGCCCTCACTAACCCGGAGGGTTCGCTCCTGCTCATAGATGCGACGACAGCGCCTTACGTGCACAAATACACGAACGTAGAGTTGTTCCTCTCCTCGCCCTACCAGGAAACGCGCGACGTTGAGATTGCGACAATCACGGGAGTCGGGAGCTCGGCGCTTGGAAGTGCGGCGCTCGCATGGGACATCTCGCTTGCGCTCGAAAAGCCCGTCCTCGCCATCGTGCCGGGATACGGCATGGCGGACGTCATTCTTCAGGCGCTTGGTGGCTGGTTTGGTTTCGGCCTCTACGACTATTTGCATGCCAAGAGCTTGATCCAAAACGGCCTAGCGAATGTCGCGCCCCAAACCGCCAGCATTGGCCGCCGACTATCGGCTTCGACGCCCGACGCCAAGACCGTGCACGGCGCGCCCGTCTTTCGTCGAGGCTCAGGTTCGTCGGATGTATTGCACGCGCTCCTCACCTATCGGGAGGCGCCGTTCAAGCTTTTGGTCGGACATAGCAAGGGAGCACTGCAGATCGGGAACGCGATCCGGTCGTTAGCTCCGGAGCGGACTCATGCACTTCGTGTTGTGACACTTGGCTGTCCGATCGCGACGAATGTCGATGGGGTGAGCTATTATCAGTACCTCGGGCTGTACGATGCTCTGGGACAACTCAACATGTGGGGAAATTTGCCTGACCGGTGGACTCCTACCTGGCACAGCACAAACCCCATGCTGCCGCCTGCGATGGCCGCGGGAAAGTACGCAGAAGATGCGATACCGGGCACAGATCAGAGTCAAAACGGGTATCTCTGAGACTTCTTCAACAACCTGCTAGTCTTACTGCGTCATAAATTGCGAGCCTGACGCGGACTGTCCATTGGCCTTATGCAGCACGGACATCGTTGCAGGCGGCTGGCCAGGGCCACAGTCAGGCGTCGCCTGAGGGTTGGGATCGAGGTCGGAACGTGCCGCTCTGGTCGGATCGGAGGATCCGCGGGGTCGATAACCGTCGGGAAGACCAGGTGTTTGGCGGCCCTGGGCGCGAGTTGGAGTTGAGGGGGGAATCGTCTCCCTCAGAGAGACCAAGAAGCCATAAGCGGCGATACAGATGCTGGCGTGGTGATGGAAACCCCGCCACCCTCGGCCTTCGTAGTGGCCCAGTCCCAGCTCCTGCTTGAGTTCCTGATAGTCTCGCTCGATGCGCCAACGCAGCTTGGCGGCGTCGACCAACTGGGTGATCGTAGTATCGGCCGGCAAGGTGGAGAGCCAATACTTGCTCGGCTCGACCTCGCCTTCAGGCCACTCGATCAGGAGCCACTCTTCGGCGTGAGCCTCGGGCCGATTGTAGTCCCTGGATGCCGGCCGCAAGCGCACGGCGGCGAAGCGGGAATTGAGCTCGGTGTTGGTTCCTTCACGCCAGGCGATCGTGCGCCAAGTCTCGGCGTCGAACTCCTCGGCCAGGGCCTTGGCCGAGATCGGCTTGTGATTGTCGGTTCGGCCGACCCGAGACGGCGGCCGGCCTCTTCCGCTCCAAGGCTTAGGCGGCAGCGGGCTCTCGCCTGGGCGCCAGACGCTGAGTGTGGGCTGGACGCCGACAACATAGGTCAGATCGAGCTCGGACAGGCCGGCGCGGAAACCGCCGTCGGCGCCATATCCGGCGTCGGCCAGAACCACGCCGGGCGCGACGCCCTCGGCCTTGGCCGTCCTGATCTGCTCGAGCGCGATCTGCGGCTTGGTCCGGAACGTGATCGCTGCCGGAATCTTGGCCTTCTTGCGTTGTTCCGGATCCTCCGCCCAGCTGTGCGGGAGATACAATTCATAGGCAATCGGAAGCGAGGCTGCGTCATTTGCGATCGATAGGCTAACCGCAATCTGACAGTTGTCCTGCTTGCCCAACTGGCCGCAATACTGGCGCGCTACGCCCACCGAGTGCTTGCCCTTCTTGGGAAAGCCCGTGTCGTCGACGATCCACGCCCGGATCGGTCCACGCTGCTCCATCCGTGGAAGAACCCAGTCGCGAACCCGCGCTAGCAAGGCCGCGTCCGACCACGGCGCCTGTCCCACGAAATGCAGCAGAGACTGATGCTTGGCCGCCACCCGCGACGGCGCCGTGACGGCCGCCAACGGCTCCACGCTCTTGCGCTCCATCGGCATCAGAAGTCCCAGGCAATAATCCTTCAGCGGCTCAGCTCGGTCGGCATGACCGATCACCCCGATCAAAGCATCGACATAAGCATCAAATGCGGCTTCACTCTCGGTTGTCCAGTCGGGCATGGCGGGGCGCTTCCCTGATCACGAAGCAGCACCCTAACAAATCCGCAATCAGCGCGAATCCCCCCGCAGCCGCGACTTTCTGACTCAGTAAGACTAGTCTAGTTTCCCTCCATAAACGTGCGTATTTCACTGCGTTTACAATGAGTTGCGCGCGATTGAAAGCGCCTTGACTGGCGTGGAGGGGTCGAAGAGCGCTGTTTGTCGCCAAA
>NZ_JAVIIW010000092.1:0-7612 GCF_033977205.1 Mesorhizobium album
CGGTGCGGCTGATATCGGCGACCACATCGCCCTTTGCATGCTCCAATGTCATGGCGCGAAAGCTCCATGTTCATCGGCCTATTGCAAGGTGCCTTGATGCACCGCTTACCCCAATGTCTCCTGAACCTGCAGAGCCAGGCCTTGCATCCCGCGACGCATATCGGTCCAGCCGACCGCCAACCAGATCCGCACCTGGCTCGGAACCGGGATCATGAAACGCCCAGCGCCTTCACCATCGCCGCCGCCAGTGTCGGTGGCGTGGTCAGCGGAATCCGCAGCCGCATCTTGCCGGCGATCTCCAGCTCGATCACCGCTGGTGGCGCCGCCGGCACCGAAGCGGCGACAGGCTTATCGGGGACCACGACGACTTCGGCAAAGCCCATCTCGCGGGTTCTCACCGTGCGCCGCCACTTATAGATCAGGCTGGTCGCGACATCGTACTGACGCGCTACCGCCGCTACCGTGGACCCGGGTGCGAATGCCGCGGCCAGTATCCGGCACTGATCCTCTTCACTCCAACGACGACGACGCTCAGGCCCGGTCAATAACGTCACATGGCTCATGCTGTGCTGCTAACTACGCTCGTAAGGACGACCTTAAGAGCGCAGCCTCGCTACCATGCCATGCTCGCGCAAGGCGGCCCTCGCCGGAGACGTACCCTACGCGCGCGGGCGCGTCGTCATCGCCGCGCCCGAAAGCTGTCCCTGCTGCGGATCGGCGAAACTGTCGAAGCTGGGCGAGGACGTGACGGAGACGCTGAAAGTGATCCCGCGCCAGTGGAAGGTGATCCGGAGCACGTGCCATCAAGTATTCTGAATACCGCGAAGGCGCTCAGAGCGCCTACGCAAGAGCTCAACCGCCGTCAACATTGCGATGGCAAACAAAACCAATACGGCAGCGGTGGCGAGTATGGTTGGACTAATCTGCTCTCGGATTCCCGAAAACATCACCAGGGGCAAAGTCCGCTGCTGGGGGCCGGCAATGAAAAGTGCGATCACAACCTCGTCGAAGGAAGTCGCGAAGGCAAAGAGGGAACCAGCAATCATGCCAGGAAATATGAGCGGCAAAACAATTTTAAAAAAGATTGTGACCGGCGGCGCACCGAGGCCAGCTGCCGCACGAACGAGGGAGTAATCGAAGCCGACTAGAGTCGCGCTTACGGTGATTACCACAAAAGGCGCAGCAATCGTCGTGTGTGCCAAGATTAACCCCGTATAAGAGTTCACAAGTCCCAGGTACGCGTAAAAGAAATATCCTGCCACCCCTGTGATGACGGTCGGCACGATCATGGGTGAGATCACTATGCTCATTACTGCCGTACGCCAGGGGAAAGTTGGCCGGCTAAGTCCGAGTGCGGCCAGCGTTCCCAAAACGGTCGACAGTAGCGTCGCCGCTGCAGCGACAAATATCGAGTTTTGCAAGCCGCCCTGCCATCGGGATGACACAAAGAACTCCTCATACCAGCGGAATGAAAATCCAGACATGGGATACGTGAAGAAAGGCACTGAATTGAACGAGAGAGGAATTACTGCCACAATTGGCAGTACAAGAAATAATATCACCGCGCCACAGATGACGCGATGCACGTAATACCAAACCTTTTCGGCCGAGGATGCATAAACCAAAGCAGACATGAGATCACCTAATTCACTCTTAACCGGTCCACGCCCACCAGCTTGTCAAAAACGTAGTAAAGGAGGATAGTTGCAACGAGAAGGATTGCGCCGAGCGCTGAAGCCAAGCCCCAGTTTAGCTCCTTGTTCGTATAGTTAGCGATGTAATACCCTATCATCTGGTCACTTGGACCGCCGAGCAGAGCCGGAGTGATATAATAACCAAGGCATAGGATAAAGGTTAGCAGGCATCCCGCAGCAATGCCCGGCAGTGTCTGAGGAAAGTAAACTTTCCAGAAGGCGTAGAACGAACCGGCACCTAGTGACCGTGCGGCGCGAAGATGACTCGGTGGGATCGTCCTCATCACACTATAGATTGGAAGTAGTGTGAAAGGCAATTGGATCTGAGTCATTGCAACAATTGCTGCGAATCGCGTATAGATAAGATCTGCGGGATGCGCTATAATATTTAGCCCCATCAGCGCCTGGTTGACAACACCGTTATGCTGCAAGAGGACCACCCACGCGATCGTCCGCACCAACATGGAGGTCCAGAATGGCAGGACGACCATGATCATTAGCAGATTGCTGGATTTTGGCGGCAACGTCGCCAAAAGGTAAGCTACCGGAAAGCCTAAAAGAAGCGTAGCGGCGGTTACGGCAACGCTTATGCCAAGTGTACGCAGGAAAGCGGCGCGGAAGATCGCGGTTTCCGGTGGTGTAGCCACGATTTGGCTGTCGGGTCCATATTGGTAGTCGACTGAGCGTAACAGATAGTACGCGGTATACGGCGAGCTTCCGCGCTTAAGGAGGCTCCAGACGTCCTTACGTTCCCAAAGCGGGCTTATCTTGATTAGCACTGGCTTATAGGGACCGGCCAAAAGCGCGCTCGCCTTTCGGGCGCTGGCCGTAAACTGGCTTCCAGTGCCTGATAGCTCATAGTTCATTCGCACGGCGATTTGGCCCATCGTCCTGCGCTCCCACGCATCCTTTAGATCCTCGACAAGAGCAGCATAACTTTGCTCACCGGGAAGGTCGTTTCCATCCCAGGCAGCTAGCGAAACCGTCGTTCGTGGCATCAGTTCCAGCAGTGTCTCATCATGGACTGCATTGAACATCATCCGGGCGATCGGAAATACAAATGTTACTACGAGGAACAATAGTAGTGGCAGTACTAGCGCAAGTGCCCCTATCTTGCGCCGGCGCACTGAACGCTGAAGCTGCGCGTGCAGCACAAGATCCTCCCCGCTGCCGGCGCTTCTAGCCATTGCCGTCGCCATCGGTTCCTCTCCGCGTTCATGAGTCAGGTGCCGGGAAGGACGGAAGTCCTTCCCGGCAATCGCGCCTAGTTGGCAAGCCAAGCGGTAAAGCGCTGATGTAGTTCGACGCCATGGTCATTCCAAAAGTTTGGATCAGTCTGTAAGGCACCGACCAGATTCTGGGGAGCGTTCGAAACGTAGGGTAATGCATCGGGATCGACCAGCGCCATTCCATCCTTGTTCGCGGGTCCGTATGGGATGTATTTTGTTAGCATGGGTTGTACTTGAGCTGAGGCTACATAGCCGATGAATTTATATGCTTCGTCCAACCGTTGTGTGCCCGCTGGAATGACCCAGATGTTTGACACTCCCCAAATCTGGGCGTCCCGCATGATCTCGAAATGCTTACCGGAGTTCTTGTTGGCGTCGAAGATACGGCCGTTAGCAGCGGAGGTCATCACAACCTGACCGTCCGCGAGAAGTTGGGGGGGTACCGCGAATGCCTCCCACCAGACAATGTCCTTCTTGATTGTATCGAGCTTCTTGAAGGCCCGGTCCACGCCTTCGGTCGTACTAAGGACCTTATAAACATCCTTCACTGGCACGCCGTCGGCGATTAGTGCCCATTCAAGATTGGTTTCGGGAATCTTCTCAAGTCCGCGCTTGCCCGGAAACTTCTTTGTATCGAACAGGTCGGAGATGGTCTTCGGGCCATCCGCCAGCTTATCTTTGTCATATGCGATAACGCCACTTGTTAAGACTGAGGGCACCCCGCAATCATACTTTTCACCGTCTAAGAACTTGGATCGATCAAGTCCCAGCTTGGCCCAGTCTATCTTTTCCAGCAGGCCCTCGTCACACAGTTGGTTGACCCAAACATTATATCCATCGATTACATCCCAAGTTACAGCTTTGGACTCAACCATAGCCCGGATTTTGCCGGCTTCGCCACTGTACTCATCTTCAACGACCGCGATACCAGTCTCTTTGGAGAAAGGTTCGTACCAGGCTTTGCGTTCGGCCAGCTGAAATGCCCCTCCCCACGAGGCTATCCTAACTTGGTCGGCCGCTACACCCGGTTTCGCCATTACAGACGAACCAGCGACCAATCCAATCACCGCCAGAGCTCTCATACTTTTTACCCGGCTTCTCATTGCCTTCCCCTTGGTTCGCCTCGCATCCGAAGCGTGCTAAAGATTAGATTTCCCGGCAGTCATCGGGCATTGAGCGCCCGACAGTCTTGCATTTTCCAGCCAATTGTGATCTGGGCACCCGGATCAATCTGCACCCTACTATCGGAGTTGGGCAGCTTGATCACGAGATCATGGCCGCCAACCGACACTCGAGTTCGCACATGATCGCCCAGGTAAATCACCTCCTCGACACGGGCATTAAAGATATTTGGCAGGGAACCCGGCGCCGGATTCAGTTTTACTCGTTCCGGGCGCAATGATATCACTGCCGGCAGACCGACGGGTTCGGCATTGATCGCAAGGGCGTGCACATTGCCCGCACCCGATATCTCTACCGTGCAGTTTGTACCCTCCATTGCGATCACCTGGCCGCGCAGTAGGTTGTTATCTCCAACAAATTGCGCAACAAACGCATTCTGCGGTTGCTCGTACAGGTCGGCCGGCGAGCCAAGTTGCTGTATGAGCCCATCGTTGAATACCGCTACGCGATCCGACATAGTCAGCGCCTCGCCCTGATCATGTGTGACATAGACAATCGTGACGCCCAGAGCTTTGTGGATGTGCCTTATCTCGAGTTGCATCTGGTCGCGCAATTGTTTGTCAAGCGCGCCGAGCGGCTCGTCCATCAGCACCAGCTTGGGGTCAAAACAGAGGGCGCGGGCAAGCGCGACGCGTTGCTGCTGACCACCCGAGAGCTGCCCCGGCAGACGCTTGCCATAAGCGCCAAGCTGGACCATGTCCAATGCCCGCTTGATCCTCGTCTCGGTCTCCATCTTGCTGAGTTTCCGAACCTTGAGAGGGAAGGCAAGGTTCTCCTCCACCGTCATGTGCGGAAAAAGCGCGTAATTCTGAAAGACCATGCCTATGTCGCGTTTGTGCGGAGGTAGGTTATCGATCGGACGCCCCTCTAGAAGAATCCGGCCCTGAGTGGGCACCTCAAAGCCGGCGAGCATCATGAGGGTCGTCGTCTTGCCAGAACCAGAGGGCCCCAGCAGGGTCAAAAATTCACCCCGAGCAATGTCGAGATTGAGTTTTTTAACGACCAGCGTGTCGCCGTCGTAAGTCTTCTGAACATCGGAAAACTTGACAAAGGTATCGTCCGTGCCCAGCATAAATCCTATCCCCGACTTTGGCGCTTGCCCCGCCACCGTGACACCCGTTATCTGGTCACTGCGCTTGCTTTGGAATGATGGCAGCGTCCCGAGCGTTCGATGGGGACCGCGGACGTCGGAACTCGAGGCGAGTCTGCGGTTGGCCAAATGGCGCATTTTCATACCTAGTTCACTGCGACCGTGAAGGTCGGTAGGACGCTCCTGCTGCGGAGTGCGACCGAAATTAGCGTCGGATTTTTGTGGCCGTTGATTCTCGCCCATTTGCCCATCTTAGTTCTCCTCCACTTTTCATTTTTTTGGAGCGACCAGTTCACAGCTCCCGAAGATGTTAGTGTGAATAAACAATTGCATTGCCATCTGATGGCCACCTGCCCACCCCGTCAAACGCAATTTCAATATCATCATCATCTCGACTCAAGATGGAGGCGAACACCAATAAGGGGCGCACCGCAAAGGGTCGTTCCCCGCGATCTCCCGAAAGCCAAGGCAACGCCGACTGGCATACGGATTGCGAGTGCAGCCAAAGCTGCCCATCGTCAGAAAGGATACCTAAGCTTAGGAAGCGAAAGTTCAGCTATCGCGACCGCTTCCCACCCCAACTGACCGCCCCATTCCATGGGGCGGCAGGAGGTCTGCATGGGCATCCAATAATGGCTCCAGCCCGGTCATGATCTTGGGCAGGGGTGCTACGGAGCACCCTTGACTTGACGAGACATGGATCATCAAAATTTCGTAGGTCGCTAACAATCGCCCGTCAGATGCTCTATGCAACCACAAGAAAGTATGAATATTATTACCATCTGATGGAAGCAGTTGTGCGGTTACGTCAAATAAGTACAAAGTTTCGCTTCCGCTAACAATCGGACATTGCTCTCTACCGTATAGTAACCATATCAACTTTTAATATGCTTCGGGATCGGCTCCCAATTAGTTTAAGAAGTGCACCAGAAGCTTCCTCGAATCAGTATGTGTGCCGATACACGGTCATATGACCATTATCGTCAATCCAATCGGCAGCTACCTCCACTCGCAGAAGATGCAATGCCCTGTCGGCATTTAGCAGGGAAGGTTAACTATTTTCAGACAACTGCGATTCCTCTCCAAGGGGCTATTGGAAGTGCTTATACCAACGGCTTTGACGGCTGACTCTCGGGGGATTCCGGTCTGCACGGGTTCATGATTGTTTGGCGTGAGAGGAGATTCGCGCCATGGGATCAGCGATCGAGATGCGGATGGACTATTCGGTAGCCGAACTGCGACGGCAGGGCAAGAGTTCGAGGGATTGCAAGCAGAGCCGTCGGCTGTTGTCGCTGGCCGTGGTTCTCGACGGGATGAGCCGTGAGGATGCGGCGCGGGTCGGCGGTATGGACAGGCAGACGCTGCGGGACTGGGTGCATCGCTTCAACGACGCTGGTCCGTGCGGCCTCAAGGATGCCTGGAATGGGGGCCCTGAGCCGCGCCTGTCCGCGGTGCAGAAAGCAGAACTGGCAAGGATCGTCGAGACGGGTCCAGACAACGCCGTCAATGGGGTCGTGCGTTGGCGGCGTGTCGATCTCCAGAAACTCATCAAGGAACGCTTCGGCGTCGACTATCGGCATTGTGCGGCAATGGGCAAGGCGGGGCACGCGGCCCCGTCAGCCGGCCGACCAGCGCTACAAAAGCGCCTATCTGTTCGGCGCCATCTGCCCGGCACGTGGCATAGGAGCAGGGCTGGCGCTACCCTTCTCCGACACCGAGGCCATGCAACTTCATCTCGACGAGATCAGCCGCCATGTCGCCAGGCGCGCTCCCAGACCTTGACCCGCATCGCTCAGCGCTGGCCCGTAGCCGAAATCGAAATGCTCATGCCCTGGAACTTCAAGCCAGACGCCATCAGTTAACCGCTTACTGTCCATCTCGTCACGTCAACAGACTAAACACACTCCGGCTGCCTAGCAGTGGGCTTGCTGGATGGCCGATGCGCTGAGATGATCCGAGGTACACAGGCTTTTCGCAAACCGCGAGCGCACTCCCCATACTCAGACGCGCGCTCACGCTGACGCGGCTCTGTCGCGCAAAAGCCCCAGCACCTCCTTGCGGACAGCCTCGCTATTAGCGCCAAGAGCCGGAACCGGGCGTAGCGAGGGCTGCTCATAATTGAAAATTGCCGCCGGCGCGATCGTCTCGACGCTTCCTTCAGGCGTGCCAATCTCGACTCTGCGGCCGTGTGGATGTTTTGAAACATCGGCCACTTCATTCAGTCGGCCATACGCCAGTCCGGCCGCCTCAAGCTCCTGCATTGCTTCGTGGCAGGACAATTCAGAAAACCGCCGTTCAAGGATCTCATCAAGTTGCGCGCGGTGACTGAGGCGCTCCATATTATCGGCAAAACCAAGTGCGCGTGTAAGTTCCGGCTGCTTCAGGAACTTCTCGCAAAAACTCACCCATTCGCGATC
>NZ_JAVIIW010000093.1:0-6514 GCF_033977205.1 Mesorhizobium album
GGCGCCCGCATCAACTGGATGTTCTCGACCGAACAGGCCCGCCTCAAATTGGCCAAAGCCTATCCAAAGCCCACCGCCAAAGAGTCATAATCCCTGTGCAGTGCCACTAGGAGCTTATTCACCGATCCGCCCTAGTTTCCCGTAATGATTGATACGGGAAGACGCTCGCCTTGACTGAAACCGGCATCCATTTTCTCGATGCGCGCGGGCCGGACGGCATGCGGCTCTACGCCATCGGCGACGTGCACGGCCGTTATGACCTGCTCGTCGCCATGCACCGCCGGATCGAGAGCGAGCTGAAAACCGCGCCGTTGTCCGACTGGCGCATCATCCATCTCGGCGACTACACGGACCGGGGACCGGACTCGAAAAGCGTCATCGACTTCCTGATCGAGGCGCGCGAGCGCGATCCGCGCAATTTGGTGCTCGCCGGCAACCACGACATCGGCTTCCTCGATTTTCTCGCCGAGCCCGATGCTGACGGGCTGTTCATGCACTTCGGCGGCGTCCAGACCGCACAGTCCTACGGCGTGTCGCTATCGGCGGGCGGCGGCTGGTTCGGCAGGTCGGATGAGGCGCTGTTGCACAGTCACGCGGCCTTGGTCGAGGCGGTGCCGCAAAGCCATGTCGATTTCCTGCGATCGCTGGCCTTTTCGGTGTCCTTCGGCGACTTCTTCTTCTGCCATGCAGGCATCCGGCCGGACGTCCCGCTCGGAAGCCAGAGCCCGCAGGACCTGATCTGGATCCGCGACACCTTCCTCGATCACCCCGGCCTTTATCCGAAGGTGATCGTGCATGGGCACACCCCCGTCCCTGAGGCCGAAGTGATGGCCAACCGCGTCAATGTCGACACCCTCGCCTGGCAATCGGGAATACTGAGCGCGCTGGCCGTCAACGGCGCTGAAAAGCGGATTCTGACGGTCGAGGGAAAGGCGTTCTAGCCATGATCCCGACTGCGGGATCAGCTTTCCGTTTGTCGGGAAGGATCAGGCTTTAGCGAAGCGCGGCGGTGACGCCGTAGCCGTCGACGGCCTGGTGATTGTTGGCAGCGTCGGCAGCATAAATGCCGAGGCCGCACACCACGATGGCAGACAGCATGACAAAGGACAAAAGCGCTGCTTTCACGGACGTCATCTCTGGTTGAGCTTTTTGCATCTGTGCACGAGGCGGTTACCAATGTGTTGAAACGATAAAATGCGTCTCAATGTTTCGACGATTTCGCGCTTCTAAGCAGATTCTGTATCGCCGGTGTGTCGCATGGATCACACAGAAGGTTCATTGCGGTTGCACGGGCGAAACAGAGCGGGCGCCTTCTAGGATGGCGCGCGAGCACAAGCCAAGGACGAAGCAGGTTTTCCCCAGGCGGAACTGCCGTCGCGTGCTAATTATGCCACGCTTGGCAGAGCGGTCGGCGAGCGGGATTAGATCGTTGCCACCCAGGCGCGGGCAATCGCCAGGCCGGCGGCATCGGCGTCCGGCCCGTTGCGGGCCATCTCGTCGTCGAGCTTGCCGGCCCAGTCGGGGTGGCGTTCGGCGATCAGCGAGGCGAAGGACGCGCTCCAGTCGCGCACCAGCGGGCGGTCCGCCTCGAAATGGAACTGGAAGCCATAAACGGCGCGGCCGATGCGAAAAGCCTGATTCTGGGCGGCATCGTTGCCGGCAAGCCGCACGGCCTCCTCGGGCAAGTCGAACGTGTCGTCGTGCCATTGGAAGATCGGGAATTTTTCCGGCAGCGCGCCAAGCACCGGATCGGCCTTGGCTTCCGTCGTTAGCGACACGCCACACCAGCCGAACTCAACCGCTCCGCCGATGTGGTTCTCGGCGCCGAAGGCGCGGGCGACGAGCTGGCCGCCGAGACAGATGCCGAGCACCGAGCGATCCTTGCCGGCGAAATCGCGCGTCAGTTCGAGCAAAGCGGGAAAGTAAGGATAGTCATTGTCGTCGAGCGCATTCTGCCCGCCGCCCAGCACCACCATAGCATCGTGACCATTCGCAAGCTGCGGCAGCGGGTCACCCAGGTAAGGGCGGCGCAGGTCGAGCTCGGCGCCGGCCTCCGCAAGGGCGGCGCCGACCTGGCCGAGGCCGGTATTGTCGTAGTTCTGGACCACCAGCACCCGCATCTAGAAACCCTGCTGACATGAAATTGCTGGGGCGAGCGATATCATGCCGGCCGCATCTCAGCCAAGCTGCGTGCCGGAGAGAAAGCTATGCCACTGCAGAACCGGGTCGATCCGTTCGGCGCCATCCATGCCGTGCCAGAGCGCGGGTTGTTCATGGGCAATCGCGGCATCATCCATGATCCCGAGACGAAGACGCTTTTGAGGAAGCGCTGGGCCTTGCCGGCCTGGATCATCTGCGTCTGTCAGCGCCGCGGCGTGCGGCGCGAGCCGATGGGCCGCAACAGGCCCGGCGGCAAAGCCGGCTGGACCGAGCTGTTCTTCCTCGACGAGGTGACGGCTTTAGCCGCCGGCCACCGTCCCTGCTTCTTCTGCCGGCGCGAGCAAGCGAGCGATTTCGTGGCCCGCTTCGGCGAGGCCGTCCGCATCGCCAAGCCGCGCGCACCGATGCTCGACAGGCGGCTGCACAAGGAACGGCTTGCCTCGGGTGGCCGGCCGCCGGCAGTCGAGGTCGCGGAACTTGGCGGCCTTCCGGACGGGACGATGTTTGCCGACGGCAGCACTGCTTATGCGCTGCGCGACGGCAAGGCACTCGAATGGTCATTCGGCGGCTACGCAGGCCCTGTTCCGTTCAATCGTCTTGCCAGGCGACCGCTGCGGCTGCTCACGCCTGCAACCAGCATTTCCGTGCTGCGGCAAGGCTACGCGCCGGTCTGGCATCCGTCCGCCGATACTTGACGGCAACGCTGCCCTCGCCCATTGCTCGGCCATGCGCGCCAATTACAAAATGCAGCGGCTGTTCGTGCCAGACGATCTCGGGCCAGGCTTCGAATTCGATGCCGGACAGCAGCAAAGCCACTATCTCGCGCATGTGCTGCGGCTCGGCGAAGGCGCCGAGATCCTCGTCTTCAACGGCCGCGACGGCGAGTGGTCGGCGGCGATCGCCGCCAAGACCAAGAAGGCGGTGCGGCTGAAGGTGCTTTCGCTGCAGCGGCCGCAGCCGCCGCTGCCCGATCTGGTCTACTGCTTCGCGCCGCTGAAGCAGGGCCGGCTCGATTATCTGGTGCAGAAGGCGGTCGAAATGGGCGCCGGCATCCTGCAGCCGGTCATCACCCAACACACGCAGGTGGCGAAGCCCGGCATCGAGCGGCTGCGCGCCAATGTCGTCGAGGCGGCCGAGCAATGCGGCATTCTGGCTGTTCCGGAACTGCGCGAGGCGGAGAAGCTGGAGCGGCTGCTTGGCGGCTGGGACAAAGGACGGCGGCTGATCTTCTGCGACGAGGATGCCTCGACCAACAATCCGCTACCGGCCCTGCAGAAGGTAAGTGAGAAAAAACTCGCGCTGCTGGTCGGGCCGGAGGGCGGCTTTTCCGAGGACGAGCGCAGGATGCTGAGAGCGCTGCCCTTCGTCAGCGCCATTCCGCTCGGACCGCGGATCCTGCGCGCCGACACGGCGGCGGTGGCGGCACTTGCCGTCATCCAGGCTGCGATCGGCGACTGGTAACGCCTTCTTCCCTTCTCCCTTGAAATCCAGTTGAGCCTTGACTCAGGATTTTTCGCTTGATCGGCTACTGACATTTCGTCCATCTAGCGCCCGGCGGTCGGCCGACTGCTGCGGAGGGCTTTTTCATGGCGCGCGACACAACCGATACCCAGCCCATCGAAGGCATCGACGAACTCGTCGGCTACCTGGCCGCGGGCAACAAGCCGCGCGACAAATGGCGTATCGGCACCGAGCACGAGAAGTTCCCCTTCTATATCGACGGCAACGCGCCGGTGCCCTATGGCGGCGAACGCGGCATCCGCGCCATCCTCGAAGGCATGCAGGAAAAGCTCGGCTGGGATCCGATCATGGATGCCGGCCGCATCATCGGCCTTGTCGAGCCGACCGGCCAGGGCGCGATCTCGCTGGAACCCGGCGGGCAGTTCGAGCTCTCCGGCGCGCCGCTGGAGACGATCCATCAGACCTGCCGCGAGGGCAATGCGCATCTGGCGCAGGTGCGCGAGATCGCCGAGCCGCTCGGCATCCGCTTCCTCGGCCTCGGCGGCAGCCCGAAATGGTCGCTGGCCGAAACGCCGAAAATGCCGAAGTCGCGCTATGAGATCATGACCCGCTACATGCCGAAGGTCGGATCGAAGGGCCTCGACATGATGTACCGCACCTGCACGATCCAGGTGAATCTCGACTTCGAGAGCGAGACCGACATGCGCCGCAAGATGCAGGTGTCGCTGAAGCTGCAGCCGCTGTCGACGGCACTGTTCGCCAACTCGCCCTTCACCGAGAGCCGACCGAACGGGCTGCAGAGCTGGCGCGGCGACATCTGGCGCGACACCGACAACCAGCGCTCCGGCATGCTGGAATTCTGCTTTGCGCCCGATTTCGGCTTTGCCGACTATGTCGAATGGGCGCTGGACGTGCCGATGTATTTCGTCATTCGCGACGGCCACTATCACGACATGACGCGCTACACCTTCCGCCAGTTCATGGCCGGCGCTGCCCGCAACGAGGTACCTGATGGCCTGCCGACGATGGGCGACTGGGCGAACCATCTGTCGACGCTGTTCCCGGACGTGCGGCTGAAGCGCTTCCTCGAAATGCGCGGCGCCGACGGCGGGCCGTGGCGGCGCATCTGTGCCCTGCCCGCTTTCTGGGTCGGGCTGCTCTACGACGAGCAGGCGCTGGATGCCGCCGAGACACTGACCTCGAGCTGGACCTACAAGGAGGCGCTGGCGATGCGCAACGCGGTGCCGGAGCATGGCATATCGGCGCCGTTCCGCAACGCCACCTTGCGCGACGTCGCCCGCGACGTGCTGGCGATTGCGCGCATTGGGCTGAAGAACCGCGCCAGGAAGAACCGCGACGGCTATGACGAGACCTCATTCCTCAACACGCTCGACGAGGTCGTGGCGCGCGGCACAACCAGCGCCGAGGAGATGCTTTCGGCCTACCACACGCGCTGGGGCGGCTCGATCGAACCGGTGTTCATGGAGTATGCCTATTAACCGTCCGGCTTCCGCTTGACGGTGGCGCGGCAAAAGCTGCTTCAATCGGTGATGGAAAGGAACTAGGGTTCTCCGCAACCACATTGTGGAGGAGAAGCCCATGCCTTCCCTGTTCGATATTTTTTCGCAGGCCCAGAACGGCCCCGGCATGCAGGCGCTGGCCCAGCAGTTCGGGCTTTCGATGCAGCAGACCCAGGCCGCGGTGCAGGCGCTGCTGCCGGCCTTTTCGCAAGGGCTGCAGCGCAACACGGCCGATCCCTATGGACTGGGCGCCTTCATGTCGGCGATGGCGAGCGGCCAGCATGCCAAATATTTCGAGGACGCGACCCGGGCTTTCACGCCGCAAGGCATCGATGAAGGCAACGGCATTCTCGGCCATCTGTTCGGCTCGAAGGACCTGTCACGCGCCGTCGCCGCCCAGGCCGCGCAAGCCACCGGGCTCAGCCAGCAGGTGCTGCAGCAAATGCTGCCGGCCATGGCCTCGATGATGATGGGCGGGCTGTTCAAGCAGACCAACAACCAGATGCAGGCCGCGGGCGGCTTCGGCGCCGGCGGCAATCCGCTCGGCGAAATCATCGAGGAGATGATGCGGCAGGCGGGCGGCGTGCAGGCTCCGCAGCCGGCGCCCAATCCTTATGGCGACAACCCGCTCGGCAAGGTGCTGCAGGACATGTTCGGCGGCGGCGCGCAGCAGCCGCAAAGCCAGCCGCAGCCGGCGCCCAACCCCTACGGCGACAATCCGTTCGGCAAGGTCCTGCAGGACATGTTCGGCGGCGGCGCGCAGCAGCCGCAACCGCAGCAGACACAGAGCCCCTATGGCGACAATCCGCTCGGCAAGATGTTCGAGGAGATGCTGCGCCAGGGCGGCGGCGGTTTCGGGCTGCCCGGCGCGCAACAGGCGCCGCAACAGCCCCAACCCCGCCAGAACCAACCATCGCAGCCGCAGACCAATCCGAGCGGTCGGCCGCGGAACCCGTTCGACGACTTCTTCGGCAAGATGTTCGAGACCGGCGCGCAGCAGCGCGACGAATATCAGAAGGGAATGGAAACGATCTTCGACCAGTTCAAGCGCGGCATGGACCGGCGATAGGGCGCAACCCTACCAACGCGATCGTCATCCTAGGGCGAAGCAAG
This sequence comes from Mesorhizobium album, assembly GCF_033977205.1. Taxonomy (NCBI): domain Bacteria; kingdom Pseudomonadati; phylum Pseudomonadota; class Alphaproteobacteria; order Hyphomicrobiales; family Phyllobacteriaceae; genus Mesorhizobium; species Mesorhizobium album. The sequence goes on from NZ_JAVIIW010000093.1 coordinate 6,255, forward strand.
GAGCGAAGCGACACGACGCAGACCCAGGGATCCGTGCCGTGACGTTGAAGCGTTGCGACGGTGCAGAATTCTGTTTCGCTGCATTCTTCGATTGAGGCCACGGCATGGATCCTTGGGTCTGCGCTCCGCTTCGCGTCGCTACACACCTAGGATGATGGGTGGACGGCCCCTTGCGGCATCGAATGTGCCAAACTGGCCGTGTTGAAACCCCAGTGGAGGAGACCGTCCGTCATGCAAGCTATCATATTTGGTATCGATTT
>NZ_JAVIIW010000094.1:0-5975 GCF_033977205.1 Mesorhizobium album
CTATGTCACCCGTTATCATAACCCGCAGTGATCGCCGCCGGCGCCGACTAACGGCTGACCGCCATACAAGCATCAGGCGACTTCGGGAAGGCGCCTTGGCGCATCGCTTACGCTTCAAAACCGCGGCCGGCAGGAGATCAGCGCTCGTCATCGTCACGCTCCTCGGCCGCAACGCTGGCGGCCTCCAACAGCAGACGGGTCAACTGGGCGACTGCTATCCGGCGGTCCGAGGCGCTGATCCTCTGGAGCTTTCCGGAATCGAACGGAATGCTGAGTTGGCGCGGCGCGAGTGGCAGCGGCAATGTTGGCAGGCTTCGCATCTTGCTCCTCCTGGACGATGTTTGGATCGCCCAGAGAGCTTCGTCTGATTCCCTGCTCGATGAGCAGCTGATGCAACTCAGTGAGCGCCACCGTGGATACGCGCGGCGCGCCAAACGTCATTGCGGCACAGATGGCCGGATCGAGCATCCAAGCGGCCACGACGACGACCACGCCGGGCGCCACTTCAACGTGAACGACCTCGCCGCCGGCGCGCCGCTCTGTGTACAGGCGGCGAACCCGCCGCCCACAAAGTGCGTGCCAGCGGTAACAAACTTCAACTTCCTGCCCGACATGGGCAGAATGACCGCGCGATTGCTCTCGGCAGAAAGTCCTGGCTGTTCTGCCGGTCCGATCGCGGCGGACAGCGCGCTGCCATTCTCTACAGCCTGATGGCCAGCGCCAAGTTGAATGACATCGACCCTCAGGCCGATATCCTGGCGCGCATCGCGGCCCACCCAGCACAGCGGATCGATGATTTGCTGCCGTGGAATTGGCGATCCGCAATCGAAACCTTGACCCCAGCACCGCAGTGCTCAGGGGCTCATGGCCGCCGGATACGCACCCCTGCGGTCTTCACCGAATGCGTACACCTTTTCCGGACCAAAGTCGATTGCGGCCGGAGCTCATCGCCGGGGCGCTCTCGGTCTCCCGGATATTGAAGCTTTAGCCCCGACCCACCGGTCGTCAGTGGTCTGAGGCGGCCCATCAGGCTGACGAAATGGGGCGCGCCAATACGCCACTACCAAGTCCGGCCACCATGAGCAGGAGAGCCAAGTCTTTCACCCGGATCACTAGGCCTTCCGACGCAGCCGGTAGACACCTCGGACCGCCGCGTGCTCGTTATCACTGAATTTAAGCGTAACCTCAGAACATCGGAACATCGTAATATCGAAGCCGTCTCAGATTTGATCGTCCCTCACGAACACGCATGAAGGTGTCGACGAGACAACTGACGCAGATCAGGTATGTTCATTCTAATCTCGGTATGCCCATTCGGCGACTGACAATACCCGGATCGAATGTACCACTGTCCGCCTCGACACGGCGTCTAAGCTCGGCCATCACATCTGGCTGAAATGGTTCTACGCGGCGCGATAGCAGGTTGAAATTCAGGAAAAGCTGTTCAGCTGTTGACAGTAACGTTCCGTCGCCACGTACCATCGCTTGCACGACATGGACTCGCTTTTCGTCAATGTCGGCTATCCAAGTAGTGAGGAGCAAATCGTCGCCGCACATCGCCTCCTTCTTGTAAGCGACCCGCGCTTCGGCGGTGACGAGGCCAGAGATCACAGATCCATCCCGACTGAGACGTATCGCAGCGTCGAGCCGTACATCCGCAGCTCGACTGAACGCTCCCAGATAGTGCACCATATTCATGTGCCCATATCCGTCGATAAGATCGTCGGTCACCATTGTTACAAATTCCCGGGTTGCATCCATCTATTTGCCCAATCTCGGGTTGTCCGATGGCGTATGGCTCGCCTTGATCTCGACAACCTTTGGCATGTCGCCGGTCCTCCACCCACCTTGAATTACGCCAACATCAACTGGGAATCGATATTAGTCACCTTTAGGCACTTTAAGCCTCTCCCTAGCCCGCTTTAATGCAGCTCGAATGGCCACCACGCCTGCATCTCGCCATTCCAAGAGCTCGGCTTGGCCATTGGCGCCAATTCCTTTTGCCACTTGTTCGGCATAAATTTGCATCAATTCCCGATCTGGCTGAAAGCTTGGTGGCGCTAGGTACCCCCTCTCCATCTCATCAGCGAGACCTTCTATACCGGCGCCATAAAGAACCGGATCTCGAACTGCAAGAAAAAATACAGATGATGGACCAATTACAGCCCATCTTATGGCAGGACCAGCAGCAATAGCTGTGTCGATTGCTTGAAGGTCAGCTACTCCTTGGGACATTATGTAAAGAATTTCTCTCCAAACAGCGAACTGGATTCTATTCCCAATGTACCCTGGGATTTCCTTATCGAGTGCGACCACTTCGCAACCTGTCGATCTGTAAAACGCGGACGCCGTGGCAGCCGCCTGACAAGCGACGTCCCCTCCCGCAATCTCTACAAGAGGCACGAGATATGGTGGATTGAAGGGATGACCGATCAGAATGCGCTCCGGGTGCCGGGCATGACGTCTCAAATGAGCGGCGAGGAAGCCCGAAGAACTCGAAGCGATGACGACACCGGGCGCCGTGAGTGCATCAATTTCGCCAATCAGTTTGATCTTCGCGTCGACGTTTTCGGTCGCACTTTCCTGAACGAAGTCCGTACCCTCAAGGGCTTCGATCATGTTGGCTGTAAAGTGTACACGTGAAGGAGAAGCGCTTGGTGCCATTCCCAGCTCGGCAAGTTGCGGCATTGCTTTGGCTAAGTATTCCTTCAAAAAAGCCTCCCGTTCGGCGGCAGGATCATAGACGACGACATCTAAACCAGCCCTCATAAAATGAGCGGCCCATCCGGCCCCAATCAGCCCACCGCCGATGCAAGTGACCTTGGAGATCCCGTGCGCATTGCCTCGTGATTTCTGCTCAGCCATTTATACTCTCTTTAACATTGAAATGTCGTCTCGCAGACGCAACGCCGCCTCGGGCAACGGACTCAAGCGTGATCCGACATATGGTTATGATGTCGTAGATAGGCAGCCCTGTCATACGACGAATTGCCGGCGTTATCGGCGGGAATCCAGTGCAAGTGAAAAGTAGCGCCGCTATGCCCGGATTTGCGACGCGGAGCCACGCGACGCAAGCAGCTACATCGTTTTCGATGTCGGCGACCACTGTCGGCTGTGGCGGGCGCATAGACGCGTTTTCCAAAAACCTTACTGCCTTCGATGTCGCCGATGACGATTCGATTCCGCTCGGCCTGACTACCGAGCCCAAGTAAATCATCTCTAAAAACTCGCGAATCGGCCGTGACAAGAGTGAGTTTTTCTTTTGGGTCCAGTTGACGGGGGAGCGCGAGCACTAAGAGCAGGCTTGACATCACTACGGGGAAACTTACCGCCGCACATCACCGCCCGTTGTTGTCGAGGCCGAGCCGCAGTTCGAGCTGATTGCGACTGCACCTCGCTCGACGAGCCTTCGCGCTGCCGCGATAACCGCGGGATCGAGCGCGGAATTGCCCTGCATCACGATATCGGCCCAAGCTCCTTCAACGGTTTCAATTATTGTGGGAAAGTTGAAGGTAGCTGAACTACAGCACGCTCGCTGGGGGCTCTGGCAGCGGCACACCGGGCGGCAATCCACTTTCCAGATCAAAAATGCCAAGACAGCTTCCGATTTTCGACGCCATTTTGCCTCCAAGACCTATAGCTAGATTTGATAAATTTCGGGCGGTCATCCGCGCTTCTCAACTCCAAGGATTACCCGTGCCTCGGCAGGCGTGGCGACGCTTGCGCCCATGCGCTCGATGATCCCGACCGCGTTGTCAACAAGATCGGTATTGGAAGCCAGTACGCCACGTCGGAGATAAATGTTATCTTCCAATCCGACCCGGACATGACCACCCATGGCCACCAACTGTCCAACCATCGTCATTTCATCTGCCCCACACCCAAATCCGCCCCAGATTGCTCCTGGAGGCAGAATCTCACGCATGGCCTGCACAACGGTCGGAACTGCCGGAGCGCCATAACCCGTGCTGAGACAAAATTGGAAAAGGGGAACGCCGTCGATTAGGTTTTCGGATATGAGCTTCTTAGCGATTTCGATGTGACCTAAATCGAAGCACTCGAGCTCCGGCTTGACACCAGCGTCGCGCATAAGTGACGCCATTTCTCGCAAATCGGACATGCGCGCAACATAAATCCGCTCCCCGAAACCAAATGTTCCGCAGTCTAGAGTGCTCAGCTCAGGCTGAAGTTTGACGGAATGGGAGCAGCGTCCGAGTGCGTTTTTAAGTGTGCTAGTCTTTCCGATTTTTAAAGGAACCAAAGGATCAAGTTCAATTTCGCCGTCCATTCCACAGGTTAAGTTGATAATTACATCTGGCGCTGCGTCCCTGAGCTTTTTGACGACCTGTTCATATAGCTCAAATCGGTTTGATGGTGCCCCCGTCTCAGGATCACGGACGTGAATATGCACAATCGCAGCTCCAGCCTTTGCAGCTTCGAGTGCAGCCTCCGCGATTTGCGATGGCGTCTTGGGGATATTGGGATGCTTCGCAAGCACTTCGGAACCCCCGCCTGTGACCGCACACGTGACAATGACTTTCCGCGACATCAGAAACTCCAACTTGGGTGTCGTATCAATCGTTTAGTCTGGACAGCCATACACTCGGTGCGGCGACGAGTGGTCAAATTACCGAGGGACAGGGGGAGGCTTATCCTCAAATCTGTCGGATTTTTCATGCGCCTGCCCCTGTTGGTCAAATATTGATTGTCGCCGCCAACCATCTGGACGCGAGATGGCTGAAGTCGTGGGTCGGAGATCGAGGTGTGGGCCTCCCCCTGCGACGAGGTAGTAGAGGATCCAAATGCGGGATGAGTGTTTGAATCTATGAACCTTTGACGTTCGCAACTCCCACACACTGCGGTCCTAGGGGGAGATTGACCCGTCCCAAACCTAGGTTTTGTCGAAGGCTATCGTAGGAGCGGGTGATCGCTGAGGAGGCTCCCCAGTTAGCCGTCGATCGCGAGGAGGCAGGAGAGAAGACCAGGCTACGTCGAGCGCACTGTTCGGAAAATGGAAGCGAGTTCTTTCCGCAGGTAAAAACGCCATGTGAATGCTAGCAGCGCCAAGCCCACATGGCTCCCTATCTCAAAATGAGATAGGGCCGTTCGCGACTTTATATTGGCAACGACTATTCTAACTGGTGTATAGATTTGGCCAGAAGGCGGTGAGTTCGCCCCCCAAGCGCGGCTTCGTCAACCTCGAGTAGAATTAGAGTGCGGATCGAAGACGTGATTCTGACGCCCGGCAACGGCGCCTTCCAGGACGGCGCTATTTATGTCGGCGAGAGCCGTTGACTCCTGGCTTCCGCACTCCAGTTCCGGCTCTTGGCGCTCATACCGAGGCTGTCCGCGAGGAGGTTCTGGGACTTTTGCGCGTAAAGAGCCGCGTCAGCGTGAGTACGCGCCTTGTCGTGTTGGTGCGCTCGCGATTTAGACAGAGCGAGCATATTCAGCGCCGCTGTTGGCGGCGCCCCGGGCTTCGACCTTCTCTTGACGCCGAATCTTTCTATTCTGTTTGCCGCCCGAGCGGCCGGCTTGCTCCCGCTGAGCTTCGTAGGAAGCAGGGAGTTCTCGGACGCTGACAAACTTCGTGAAGTCGCGGCGCATGCGCGGCGGCTTGGTTTTGCGGGAGGTTTGGCGATCCATCCGACACAGGTGGCCATTTTCAATGAGGCCTTCTCGCCAAGCGCACAAGAACTCGAGTGGGCCCGTCGCGCCGTTGCAGCGGAAAACGATGGCGCCACGAGCGGACTGTCTGCACTCTCGTTGAATGGCAAGATGATTGATCCGCCAGTGGTGCGGCGCGCCCGTGAGATCCTGGCTCTCGCCAACAGCGACTGACCTGCCTCTGCCGGACGGGCGCCTCTAGCAGGCTTCTCTGATTGGGGTCGTTAAGGTCAAGCCCCTCCTCGTGATATTTTTCCCTACTCCAGTCGCCCCGCGGGTCACTCGCTTCTCTTCGCGGTCGATGTTAG
>NZ_JAVIIW010000095.1:0-5318 GCF_033977205.1 Mesorhizobium album
AGGATCGCGCCCGCCAGCACCAGAGTACTGCACGTTCATCATGTCGCCCCAAACAACGGTTTCGTCGGGGAGGATCAGCCCGATGCTGAGCGAAGATGCTGGAATGCGGATCGAATTGAACCCAGGCGTTGTCGGTTCGCCGACATAGATGAAGCCGTCGTGGGTCGCGCCAGACCTAATAGCAGCTTGATCGTCGTAGAAGAATGCGCCGTTGCCAGGCGCAAGGAGAACGTCTTTGATCTGCACTTTACTTCACTCGATTCATTTGGACCGCGCGTAGCGGAAGCAATTCGATCCGCTGACGCCGAGTATGCGCCACTTGCCGTTGAAGTTGCTAATATAATGTCCCGGACGATCCCATCGCGTTTGCAGATAGACACCGCCATTTAGTGTCCTTTGGCCTAACCGAGTAGTGATAACCGGGCCACTTGATAAGTGCGCGTTCGACGGGCTTACCATTGTGCGGACTGATCGATTCAGCTAGTGACTGCCGATTTCTCCAATTTTCGTCATGCGGAGGCAGTTGTCTCTGGTGCCAGAAGGCAGCACGAAAGGATACGAGCGACTGTACCCCCCACTACGAGCCTCTTACAGATGCATCCGATGGATGATGAACTTCATGCGGCCAATGTCGTCTCGACGAGGCTGACCCAATAACCAATACCGTAAGGAAGGGCTTCGTCGTTAAAGTCGTAAGCCGAGTTGTGTACAGTCGCTGTCGGTCCGTTCCCGAGCCAGATCATCGCGCCTGGCCGCGCTTCGAGCATGTACGCGAAATCTTCCGAGCCCATCAGAGGCTTGACCTTGTCGTTCACGGCACCCTTGCCAACGAGGTTTCGAGCAGCTGCGACTGCCAGATCAGTCTCCTCGGTATGATTAATGGTCATCGGTTCGAGGCGCCGGTATTTCAGCTCAACATCTGCGCCGAAACCCTGCGCGATGCCTCGAGCGGACGCGAAAATCTGATGCTCGGCGAAGTCCCGAATGCTCGGCAGCAGCGTCCTGACGGTCCCCGACAACTCAACCGTATCCGGGATGATGTTATAAGCCTGCGCGGCGCTCAGTTTTGTGATGGAAATGACGAGCGATTCCGTGGGATCAGTGTAGCGAGATACCAAGGTCTGCAGGCCGAGAATGATCTGTGCTCCAATAACGACCGGATCGATCGTCAGATGTGGGATTGCCGCATGACCACCTCTACCCCTTATTGTGATATCGAACTCATCGAGCGCGGCCAATAATGGCCCATCAACGATAGCAAATTTCCCAACATCGAGACCCGGCGAGTTGTGCATGCCAAAGACCTGAGAGATGCCAAAGCGGTCCATCATGCCTTCCTGCACCATCTTCTGACCGCCTCGTCCGTCTTCTTCAGCTGGCTGGAAGATCAAGGCGACCGTGCCTTTGAAGTTCCGCGTCTTAGCAAGGTGCTTTGCGGCCCCAAGAAGCATAGCTGTATGGCCATCATGGCCGCACGCGTGCATCTTGCCCGGCGCCCGTGAGGACCACGGCTTATTTGATGCTTCCGCTATCGGCAGGGCATCCATATCCGCCCTCAGACCGATAGTTGGGCCATCACCACCTTCGCCTTGGATCAGTGCGACGACCCCGGTCTCAGCAATCCCGGTTTCAATGTGATTGATACCGAAAGAAGCCAGCTTCTCGGCGACGAAGCTGGCCGTGTTGTGTAGTCGGTAGTCGAGTTCCGGGTGCTGATGCAGATGACGGCGCCACTCCGCGACCTCGGGCTGCATTTCTCGGAAACTTTCGAACTTTTGCATCCATTAGGTCCTGGCTGGTTTGGTCGCCGCCGCGCATGTTTCGTTACATCACACGAGCATCAATGGCCCAACCACGTGCGTCAAATGCAGTTTGTATATCGTAGTCATCTAGGAACGAGATTGGAAGCAGTACAGATTTCGGGGCATGAAGCTAGAGCTTGCCTGATGAGGCTGGGGGCGGATGGGCAGGTCTGACGGTTATTCCAAGCCGGGTACAGGTCTTCATCGGGCCGAGCGAGACGTCGCGACCACCGCGTCCCGCGGGACCGTCGAGAACGCGCAGGCTTGCAGCGATGGAAACAGGTAGTCGGCCGGTCCAGCATGACGTAGCGACGGACGACACGGTCGAGGCGCACGCGTAGCCGTCCCGCGCCAGTCACGTCAATCGCGTCAAGGGCCTGCTGTTCAGCCAAGGCGTCTCCGGCTACGAGCCGCTGCGCCGTGATCGGCGTAAGCAACTGGAGGAACTTAAGACCGGCGACGGGCGACATTGCCCGCCCATTTGAAGGCAGATCGGCCGCGAACTCAATCGGCTGGAATTTGTTCTGGAAGAGATCAAGACGGTCGAAGCCGCGCGCGATGCCATGCTTGCTGCTCCTGAGGCCACAAGATCTACCCGCATCTGTTGCGCGGGATGAAGATCGCACGGGAGAACCATGTCTGGGCGATGGACATCAGCTACATCCCGATGCGGCGCGGCTTCGTCTATCTGGCGGCCGTCGTCGACGTGTTCAGCCGGCGGGTGCTGGCCCATTTCACGATGGAGGCGGCGTTTTGCGTCGAAGCGCTCGAGGAAGCCCTGGCCAGACATGGCCGACCCGAGATCTTCAACACGGACCAGGCAGCCAGTTCGCCAGCCTCAAGTTCACAGGCGTGCTGACGGTGGCGAGCGTGTCCATCAGCATGGACGGCAAAGGTGCCTGGCGCGACAACGTCTTCGTCGAGCGGCTGTGGCGCACGATCAAATACGAGGAGGTCTATCTGCGCGCCTACGACAGCGTGTCCGAGGCCCGCGCGTCGATCGCCCGGTATCTCGCCGTCTATAATGGAAGGGCGCCCGCATTCGAGCCTTGACGGGCGCACGCCAGGCTTATTTCGGCGCGCAAAGCCCCGCGCTCAACGTAACCGGCAGGATGCCACTTAAAATTCCGGGGGGGCGCTTTCCAATACTGCGTTTGGGGACGGAAACTAGCCTAGCTGGGGCCAAAGAGCCAATGTGCTCGTTTTTGGGATCCTGATCTGCAGATCACATACCGGCCAGCGGCTTCTGGAAATGCCGCACATGAAGGCCTACAGAAGACCGCACTCGACCACGCATGTGGTTGGGAAACTTCTTGCATAGGGGCGGCAACTACAGAGGCTCCACAATTAGACCGAACCGACAGAACATAAGGCTGGCCGCGGCTTCCGCATTCGGCGCAGCTTCGATCCGAACCATAAAGCGCATCGGCCACTGCCCACGCGCAGGGCACGCCTGCATCGAGAGCATACGACGCTCAAGCAAAGGCATCACGCTCCTCGAAATCGCGCAGCCACGGCCATCATCCCCATGCGAAATGGGAGATAAATTCCGTTTATGATCCGACTGCCGAAACTCATAGGTTTGTCTGAGTTGACAATCTCGGCCTCGAACGACCCGCTTTCGTGCTTGATCCTGACACAGACATCTTGAAAATCCAAGAATGCACCAGTACCCGGCGCGTATGATTTGTATACGGCTTCTTTTATCACAAGGATCAGTTTCGGACCGAAACGACTGCTGGACCATTCCGCCCGCTCTGTTTCGGTAGGCGTGCATATGATCGGCAGCAGGTCCGCTCCGAGTGGTTCATCATCTTCAATGTCCAGCCCAAGAGCGAGCACGTTATCGACACGTGCGGCAACGGCTCCGCAGTCGCAGCAAGAGTGGGAAATGCTTCCGACGACTCCGGAAGGCCACAGAGGAGCGCCATCTGACCTCGGCAAGATCGGGACAGGAGCAACACCCAATTGACGCAACGCCACACGAGCGTGATGCCGTCCCCAAGCGAACTCACGCCGACGACGAAGCGAGACGTTTCCCAGCATGTCGGTTTCCGTGGCAAATGGAAGCGGAGTCGGATCACCTAGTGGCTCGCCCGAAAAGCTGATGTCATGCCCCAAGGTCGAGCAAATAGTAGCCTCTAAAGTCGCGAGCGTCGTCATAGGTAAACAAGCCCTTTGTCTTGAAAGTGTAAAGCTGCTTGGCAGGCTTTGCCAGCGCTAGCCTGAAATCGAACCGACGTGACACATGACGCACCGGAGGGCCTGGCCGAAGGTCTGAATATCGACGGAAATGTCTGCTTGCAGGCACCGGGGACGAGACCAATCCTTCATCTTTCACCCCTCAGCCCATGGCGCTCCGCTGGATTGAAAGAGCAGGTTTCACCTGAACTCCGGGGCCGAATCGCGGTACCGCCTTTTTCGTAACCAGCCCTCACCGTGTTCGAAGCAATCGACGTGCCAATCAAAAAAGTCATGCGAACCTTGGCGGCGCGATGACCGTTGGCGAGGAAGCCGTAATGACGGATGCGATGGAAGCCGTCGGGCAGCGTGTGCAGGAGGAAACGGCGGATGAACTCATCGGCATCGAGCGCCATGACGATAATCCCGCCAGCGGAACGCGACGCGATCGTCGGCCATGCTGACCAGCCGGGAGTTGGCGATGGCGACGCGATGGGTGTAGCGGCCAAGATAGGCCAGCACCTGTTGCGGCCCGCCGAAGGGCGGCTTGGCGTAGACGACCCATTCGAGGCGACGGACTTCAGCGAGCAAGCGGGCGAAGGCGTCGGGCTTTGCCAGGTGGGCGAGATCGCCGAAGAAGCCCAGCCGGCCCGCATCATGGGCCACTCGCAGTTCCTCCAGGAAGCGGCGGCGAAACTGGCCCGACAGCACGCGCACGGGTAAAAAGAATCCCGGCCTGCACGAGATCCAGCGTGTGCAGTCCGGCGAGACGCCACCGCCCGGCACGATGCAATGCAGGTGCGGATGGTAGGTGAGAGTCTGGCCCCAGCTGTGCAGCACTGCGATGAGGCCGATCTCGGCGCCCAGATGTCTGGGATCGGCAGTGATCGTGCTCAGCGTCTCGGCCGCCGCCTTGAACAGGATCGTGTAGAGCGCCGTCTTGTTGTGGAAGGCGATTGCGGCGACCTCGACCGGCAGCGTGAACACCACGTGGAAGTAGGGCACCGGCAGAAGCTCGTCCTGCCGCGCGGCGAGCCAGTCCCGGCAGGCCTGGCCCTGGCACTTGGGGCAATGCCGGTTGGGCATTCCCCATTAGTTGCCTTGGACTAACCCGCTCCGCGACGCGGAGCGGGTTAGTCCAAGGCAGGAATTGTAGGCCACGCGAATCGACCCGCAGGAGCGGCAGCCCTCGACATGACCGCCCAGTTCGGCGGTCCGGCATAACTCGATCGCGCTCATCACACGCCGCTCGACACGTCCGAGATGGCCGTCATGAACCTGCCGATACGCCTCGCCGTGGCGGCCGAAGATATCCGCCACCTCCAGTCTCGCCGA
>NZ_JAVIIW010000096.1:0-4824 GCF_033977205.1 Mesorhizobium album
ATGCACGGTGATGGTGCCGCCGGCATTCATGCCGGCGCAATAATAGCCGACGCTGCCGCGCACATCGATGCTGACCGGCTGGTCGACGCCGACGGCGACGGAATGGCTGCCTTTCGGGTTGAGCACTTCCCAGGCGGTCTCGTTCGAGCCCGAGCCGAGATTGTGCAGCGCCTGGTTCAGCTCCCGCAACGACTGCTGGCCGAGGTCGAAGACACGCGGCGCGAAGTTCACTTCACGCGAAGGCGCCGTGGCAACATTAGAAATATTCATGATCCTCAATGCTCCCAGAAATAGACGGTGGACGGCTCCGGTTCCCAGACCCTGGCTTCCTCAATGCCGGGCAGGTTGGCCAATGCGCGGTACTCCGAGCCGAAGGCGACATACTGGTCGGTCTCGGCCATGACGGCGGGCTTGCAGGCGATCGGGTCGCGCACCACGCCGAAGCCGTTCTTGGTGCCGACGACGAAGGTGAAAAAACCGTCGAGGTCGGAGAGGCTGCTTTGCAGCGCCTCGCCGAGATTCTGCCCGTGAGCGATCTTGGACGAGAGGTAGGCTGCCGCGACTTCGGTATCGTTCTCGGTCTCGAAGCGCATTCCGTCTCGGATCAACTCGCGGCGGACATTGTTGTGGTTGGACAGCGAGCCGTTATGCACCAGGCACTGGTCCGGGCCGGTCGAGAAGGGATGCGCGCCCAAGGTGGTGACTGCGGACTCGGTCGCCATGCGCGTGTGGCCGATGCCGTGGCTGCCGCTCATCCTGGCGAGATCGAACCGCTTGACCACGTCGGCAGGCAGGCCGACTTCCTTATAGATCTCGATCGCCTCACCGGCGCCCATGAGGCGCACATTTGGGCGCAGTTCGCCGATCGCGGCGCGGGCTTCCTCGAGCTTGTCGGCAGGGACATCGAGGACGGCGTGGGTGGACTTCACCGTCGACGAGACCTTGGCTCCGATCTTCTTGCTGAGTTCGGCTTCGAGCCCTTCGAAATCTGCCTTGGGAGCCGACGACTGAATGGTGATCTTGCCGCGCCCGGCCGCACCGCTGTCATAGATAGCTATGCCGGCGCTATCCGGGCCTCTGTCGGTCATTGAGACCAGCATTTCCGACAGAAGCGCGCCTAATCTTGGTTCAAGCGATTTTTCTTTCAGGAATAGCCCTACAATCCCACACATGCCGTCACCTCCATTGGCTGTTACCTAAGAATGGAGGCTAGCAGGTTCCCTATATCAATTCAACTGGTAGGAATTTTTTTTTCCTGTAGAAAAACACGGGCCGTCGGGTGGAGTGGCTTAGGCCGGTGCAACCGTTTGGAATCTCACCGGCCTGCCGGACGCGCTCGGCATCTTCGGCAAGGCCGGTCAACACAATGAGACAAGAACGACGGAGCTAATCCGAGCGGCAGAGCGAGTCACGCGCCAACGCGCACTGCAAGTGAAGAATGGTCCGTAATAGATGAACGGCGAATTACGTCAGCCGTTTCCGCGCCCGTGGGGATAGGAGATGATTGACAAATATCGTATCGGCAAATGCGTCAATTCTTCGGGACCGTGCGGTGCGTCGGCGTCGAAAAACAAACTGTCACCCGGCGTCATCCGGTAAAGATTGTTGCCATGGCGGTATACGACTTCGCCTTCCAGCATGTAGAGGAATTCCATACCGTCGTGCTGGAAGGTCGGGAAGACGTCGGAGTCTTCGGTCAGTGTGATGAGATAGGGTTCGACAACAACGCCGCTCGAATCCGAACCGATATGACCCAGCAACGTATACTGGTGCCCGGCGCGCGTGCCGCGCCGTTCGACGTCCACGCCCGATCCCGCCTTGACGAAGACGGCCTTCCGCTCTTCTTCAAAGCGACGAAAAAATGCGGTCACCGGCACGCCTAGCGCGCGCGATAGCGCCTGCAGCGTGGTCAATGATGGCGAGGTGATGCCATTCTCGATCTTGGACAGCATGCCGATTGAAAGGCCCGTGGTGCTTGCGATATCGGCAACGGTTATGCCTAATTTCTTGCGAAAGGCGCGAACCTCGTGGCCAATCGCGACCTCAAGCACGTTCTCGCGGGTGTCACGAACCGCGTGGGGGTCCTGACTGAGAGGCTTGCCACGCGGCGGTGGCGGCGGGCTGACGATCACCGGTCCCACCATCTTGACTGCGGTGGGCGCCTTGCCGCCATTCTTCACCGCCTTTACCGCCTGCATTTTACCTACCTTAGCCGTCGCCATATTCACTGCCGTTTGCTGAATCATTTTACCAACAGTAAATATTTTCAGCTGGAGATACAACGCAGGATTGGCGAGGAGGCGACGCCCGGGCGCCTCAAGGCTGCTGAGGCTATTGCATCAGCAGTATTTGCAGGTCGGCGACATTTGTTCCGGTAGGCCCCGTCAGAAGCAAATCGCCTGAAGCCGTCAATGCAGGGTAGGAATCGTTGTTGTTCAGATGGGCTTCTGGCTTGCAGCCATGCCGGCGCATCCGTCCTGTTGATCCGGGATCGACAAGCGCGCCCGCCGCGTCAGTCGGCCCGTCCCGACCGTCGGTGCCACCACTCAGAAAGGCCCAGGGCCGCCAGATCGGTTGTCGTTCATTGAGAAGGGCAAACCGAAGAGCCAGTTCCTGGTTGCGCCCGCCTCTCCCGCTTCCGCGCACTCTGACGGTCGTCTCTCCTCCGGCGACGATTGCCACCGGCCCTTCTTGTCTCGCCGTGGACAGGGCCAGGTGGTGAAGGGCAAGGGCGGCCTCCGCAACATCTCCGCTCAGCCAGTCGGCGGCCTTGATGACCGTGCAATAGTGCTCTTTGGCGCTATCCATCATGCGCTGCAGGCTGATGGCGTTGCTGCCGATCACGACATTTTCGACATGATCGAAGCTCGTACATGCGCGATCTTCGCCAGCGCCCAGAAAGTCCAGTCGCCTCCGCAAGCTCCGGGGCAACGACTGAAGCAGGTTGTGACGTCGAAGAACGATGACGGCGTCGGAAACGCCGGTCGCGGGCTTTGCTGTGGGCCCGCTAGCGATCGCGGCGACATCGTCGCCGGGCACATCCGAGAGTATCAGCGACAGCGTCCTGACACCTGAGGTCAGTTCCGCGAGACGCCCGCCCTTCAGTCTTGAGAAGATCTGCCTTACGGCATTGATCTCGGAAATGTCCGCGCCACAACGAACCAGGGCTTCGTTGAGTGCTACCTTGTCGGCAAGCGAAATGCCCGGCGCGGGCGCGCAGACGAGGGCTGAGCCCCCGCCACTAATCAGCAGCAGCACGAGGTCTTCGGGCGACGCCGAGCGCGCGGCCTCTTCAATCGCCCTCCCGCCTCTGAGGCTTCCCTCATCTGGCAGTGGATGACCGCCGACAATGATCTCAATACCCTCGATGTCCAACACGTTTTCGCGATTGGTGACCACGCATGCCCTGCGCAGTTTGTCCCCGACGAAACGCAGTGCCGCCCCTGCCATCAGGCACGCCGCTTTGCCCAAGGCAATCAGGACGATGCCGCGAGCGCCGGCGATGTCGGACTCTCTCGCTTTCAAGGCGGACGCGACCGCCGCCTCGGGATTGGATGCGGCGATAGCTTGGCGAAACAGATCGAACGCGTGTGTCCGCAGCTCGCCCCAGCAGGAAGCCGAGCAGTCGAGGCTCATCACACGACCCGATCCGGCACCGGGCGCCCGTCGAAAAATGCGACCAGGTTCTCCACCGCCCGCATTCCCATGGCGACACGGGTTTCTTTCGTTGCACTGCCGAGGTGCGGCAACAGCACCACATTCTCCATATGCCTAAGCTGCTCTGGAATTGCAGGTTCGCCGTCAAAAACGTCGAGCCCTGCACCGGCGATCCCGCCGCGGCTTAGCGCTTCAATCAAGGCGTTTTGGTCGACCACATCACCGCGGGCGGTGTTGATGAGAAAAGCACCACGCTTCATCGCAGCCAGGCGGGAAGCGTCGATAAGGTGCCGGTTCTCAGCGCCACCAGGGCAGTGGAGCGACACGAAGTCTGCCTCTGCCAGCACCTCCTCCACGCTCGGCAACTGCCTGGCTCCAATGGCAACGATTTCTTCGTCGTCCACTTTCGAGCGATTGTAGAAGATCACGTTCATGCCGAAGCCGAACCGCGCGCGTCGGGCCGTCGCTTTGCCGATCCGGCCCATTCCGATGATTCCAAGTGTTTTGCCGGAGACCTTCGTGCCGATCATGTGCGTCGGACACCAACCCGGCCATTCGCCGGCGCGCAGCTGACGTTCACCCTCGCCTGCACGACGGGCCACCGAAAGTATCAGACACATAGCGATGTCGGCAGTGCAATCGGTAAGCACGCCAGGAGTGTTGGTAACCACGATGCCATGCTTGTGTGCGGCATCGGTATCGATGTGACTGAAACCGACGCCGAAATTGGCGATGACCTTGGTTCTGATCTTGTGATCAGGGAAGACAGACGCCGACAAACGATCACTGACAGTTGGCAAGATCGCGTCGAAATCCCGGAACGCTGCCCTGAGTTCGTTGGAGGTCAGCGACGAATCATGCCGATTGAATGTTGTGTCGAACCGCTCAGCAAGGATCTGCTCGACAGTCGCAGGCCAGCGACGCGTGACGATAACGCGTGGTCGCATCTGAATTCCCTTATCAAACGGACGGATGACGGTAAGCGCCGCTTCAGAAGCTCAGGCGACCTTTTTCCGTTGCCCAAGAACATTCGCGATGGTCGAGCCAAATGCAGCCGGCGTCGGCACGATGACGACGCCGGCGTCTTTCAGGATCTCGACCTTCTCCTGTGCCGATTCGCCGAAGGCCGAGATGATGGCGCCGGCATGGCCCATGCGCCGGCCTTTC
>NZ_JAVIIW010000097.1:0-3737 GCF_033977205.1 Mesorhizobium album
CGGCGAAGGCCCGGCACAAGCGTATGGTTCGGCCGAGAATGGAGACGAAGCCATGCTGCTGAACGCGGCGGATGAGATCGTCCTTGGCATATTCGAACGGCTCGACAGTTTCGCGATACTGGCGCGGCGAGGCCTGGTAGCGGTCGAGCGGCACGCCGCCACCCAAGGCATCGTGGGGACGCTGGGCGTTGTACAACTCGACGACTTAACACCCACGGGACTGGGATTGAACGCGAGCTTTGCTATCCGTGGCATCCGTGGGCCGGGCTGCAGGTCCATACCCATGAAGTGATCAAGAAGGGTGATATGACGGTTTTCCGCTGCAGCCTTTCCGGCCAAGCGTCGGACCGGTGGCTGGAGGTTCCGGCGTGGATGTTCGACCGATCGGCTGGCGTGAGCTGGCGCATCACGGCTGCCGCGCAGGTCGATCTTGCCGTGCTTGTCGCCTTGGCTGAGCTTCTCCGTGACACAGGCGTGCCGTCGCAATCTCAGAGGATCGGCGCAGCATCGGACTCTCACGACTCGAATCGGGGAGAGGTCCATGCCGCGCAAGCCCACGACTTACCAGTTCGATCTGTTCTCCAGGTTGAACGACACCGACACGATGATGGAGGCGCCGCGATGGCAGGCGCTGCCTGTCGAGACGCGTCGGTCAGTGACGAAGCTGATGGTGCGTCTGATCCTCGACCACGTCGGCGGCGATCGCGCCGGGCGACAGGAGGGCGCGGATCATGATGCATGAGAAGATCAGGCCGCACCATCTTGAGCGCAAGGCGATACTGTACGTGCGGCAGTCGTCGGCCCATCAGGTCCTGCACAACCGCGAGAGCAGCACGCTCCAATATGCGATGCGCGATCGCCTGACGGCGCTTGGGTGGTCTCGCGTCGAGACGGTCGATGATGATCTCGGCCGGTCCGCCGCCGGCGGCGTCGCACGCGCCGGTTTCGACCGAATGGTCGCGGAAGTCTGTCTCGGCAAGGTCGGCGCGGTCGCGGCGCGGGAAGTGTCGCGGTTTGCCCGCAACAGCCGCGACTGGCAGCAGCTCATCGAGATGTGCCGCGTCGTCGACACCGTGCTGGTCGACCAGGAGACGGTCTATGCGCCGCGCCAAGGCAACGACCGGCTGCTGCTGGGGTTAAAGGGAAGCCTCAACGAGTACGAACTCGATCTTTTGCGCCAGCGGTCGCTCTCGGCCCGCTACGAGAAGGCACGCCGTGGCGAACTCGTGGTCGCGGCGCCTGTCGGCTTCGTAAAGGTCGGGGATCGGCTCGAGAAGGATCCCGACCGCCGCGTGCAAGAGGCGATCATCCTTGTGTTCGACAAGGTCGCCGCGCTCGGCAGCGCCCGTCAGGCCTTGATGTGGTTCCTCGAGCATGGCCTGGATTTGCCCACCAGGCGCAACAACGGCGATGTCGTCTGGCGCAGACCCAGCTATGGCACGATCCACCGGATGATCGAGAACCCGATCTACGGCGGCGCCTATGCCTATGGTAGGACTCGTGCCGCGCCGGGATTTGGATCGACGGCTCCTCGGTCGGGCGTTCGTCGCCAGGCCCGGGAGGAATGGCTGGCTCTGATCCCGGGCAGCCATGAAGGTTACGTCAGTTGGGAACGAGCGGAGGCAATCCGCACAATGGTGAGCGACAACGTGCCAACGGGCCGGCATCACGGAGCACCGAAGCATGGCGATGCATTGCTCGCCGGGCTTGTCCGGTGCCGCCGCTGCGGCCGCAAGCTCACGGTGCGATACACCGGTATCAAGCACAACATCCCGCGCTATTCCTGCTGGCGGGGCCTGCTCGACAATGGCGAACCGCGCTGCATCGCCTTCGGCGGACTTCGCGTCGATGACGCTATTGAAGAGGCCCTTCTGCAGGTGGTCGAGCCCGGCGCGGTCGCGGCTGCCGCCGAGGCCGAAGCGCAGGCTGCCAATCGCCGCGACCAGGTTCGGGACGCTCTCGGTCGCGATCTGGAGGCTGCACGCTACGTCGCCGACCGGGCTTTCCGGCAATATGACGCGGCCGACCCCGAGAACCGGCTGGTCGCCGCGGAACTGGAGACGCGGTGGAACCGTGCCCTCGCACATGTCGGCGAGATCGAGGGCAAGATCGCCACACATGATACCGCCAGGGCGAAGCCGTCACCTGTGTTGACGATGGACCTTGGCGCGCTGGCCGCGAACCTCCACATCGTCTGGGCGGCACCGACGACAGATGCGCGGCTCAAGAAGCGCATCGCGCGTACCGTCATTCAGGAGGTGATCGCCGATATTGATGATGAAGCCTCCGAGATCGTCCTGCTGATCCACTGGATCGGCGGGGTTCACACCGAACTGCGCTTGCCGAAGCGGCGCCGCGGACAACGCAACAGCACCTCCGCCGACATCATCGCCGCCATGCGGCAACTGGTACTAATCGCCAGCGACGATCTGATTGCCGGCATTCTCAACCGCAACGGCCTGGTGACCGGGCATGGCAATCGCTGGACGCGCGAACGGGTCACGGCGCACCGGTCGCATCACAAGATTCCGGTCTTCCGACCGGCGCCGGAGGGCAACGAACCGTGGCTCAACCTGAACAAGGCCGCACGCCTTCTCGGCGTTGCACCGAAGACCCTCAGGCTCGCCGCCGAGACAGGCGAGATCGAAGGCGTTCATCCCCTGCCGGATGGTCCGTGGATCTTCAGCCGGTCAGAACTCGGAAAGCCGCATGCCCTGCAGATCGTTCATCGCGCGCGACAGAACCCCAAATACCCCGCAGGATCGCATCCCGATCAGCAAAGCCTATTCCCCTCAACAACATAGACAGATGGGTGTTATGAAACAGGATTGTAGACGTGGCGCCATCGGTCGAATGCATCCTGAGCCTCGGCGAGATTGGCGAAGGGCGGTCCCTGCAATGCCTCGGCCTTGAGCGAACGATGGAAGCGCTCGTCCTTGCCGAGCGTCTGCGGATGGCAAGGCCTGGAGTGGCTGACGGCGATGCCAATCTCGATCAGCCAGACGGTGAGCAAGGTGAAGTCGTTGCGACCGCCATCGCCCCAGGGCGGGCCATTGTCGGTGGCGATGCGCCACGGCAGGCCATAGCGACGGAAGGCGGCGATCAGCCGGGCTTTTACGGTCTCGGTGGTCTGGTCGGCGCAGGCCGACAGCGCGATCGAGAAGCGCGAATGGTCGTCGAGCACGGTAAGCGGATGCAGCCGGCCGGCGCGCAAGGCAACGTGGCCCTTGAAGTCCATCTGCCACAGGTGGTTGGGGGCGGCATGCTCGAAGCGAATGAAAGGCTGGGCTCGGCCGCCCAAAGCCCCCAGCTCGATACCGTTGCGGCGCAGGATGCCGGTGACCGTCGAGGCCGCCGGCGTGCCGATGCCTTCGCGGGCAAGCACCCGCGCGATCTTGCGCCCACCCCAGGCTGGATGCGCCACACGCACCGAAACGGCTGCTGCTTCCACCTCCGGCGCGCTGCGTGCCGGGCTCGACAGTGGTCGCCGAGACTGCTCCGCCAGACCGGCCGCACCTTCCATCCGATAGCGCAAAAGCAACTTGTGGCCACAGGTCCGGCCAATGCCGAAGCGCCGGTACAACGCGCTCACATTGGCGCCAGGCGCCAACGCCAATCTCACGAACTCTTCTTTCTGGCTCATCACGCTTCTGGCCTCGAATGGCATCCCGAACCCCCTCGCGCAAAACGCGCAAAACTGTTCGCGATGTCCTCGCACACCTGTTCGCGATGTCCCC
>NZ_JAVIIW010000009.1:0-170799 GCF_033977205.1 Mesorhizobium album
CGGCGCCCGCATCAACTGGATGTTCTCGACCGAACAGGCCCGCCTCAAATTGGCCAAAGCCTATCCAAAGCCCACCGCCAAAGAGTCATAATCCCTGTGCAGTGCCACTAGATCTTTGCTTTGACGCAATTCCGGACGGAAAACCGTTTTACACTTTTCCTGGAATTGCTCTAACGCTTGCTGGCCCCGGCATGGAGTTCACCATGGAAGATCGCGTCCGCATCCGCTCGGAAGAAATCCTGTCCGACGACTGGGCGGTGCTGAAGAAGACGGTGCTCGACTATCGCCGCCGCGACGGACGATGGGAGACGCAGACCCGCCAAACCTACGACCGCGGCGACGGCGCGGTGATCCTGCCCTTCGATCCAGAGCGCTCGACGGTGCTTCTGGTGCGGCAGTTCCGCTATCCGGCCTATGTCAGCGGGCACCGCGAGCCGCTGATCGAGGCCTGCGCCGGCCTGCTCGACGAAAACGATCCGGAAACCTGCATCCGCAAGGAGGCGGAAGAGGAGCTCGGCTATCAGCTGAAGGATGTTGAGCGGCTGTTCGCGCCGTTCATGAGTCCGGGCAGCGTCACGGAACGGCTCTGGTTCTTCGTGGCGCGCTATTCGCCGGCCGACCGCATCTCCGACGGCGGCGGAGCGCCGGAGGAGGGCGAGGACATCGAGGTTCTGGAGATGCCACTCGACGAGGCGCTCGCCGGCATTGCCGATGGCCGAATCGTCGACGCTAAGACCATAATCCTGATCCAGCATCTGAAGCTCAATCCGATCAAGGCTTGAGTTGCCGCCGTCCTCCTTCGCCAAAGCTTCGGAGGACATACCTTCTTCCGACGAAGGATGGCCTGCCAACCGAAGCTCAAAGGGCGAAACGGTGGCCTGCTATCCGAAGCTCGAAGAGCGAAGGATGGTGCGGACGACGGGAATCGAACCCGTACGATCAGAGATCGAGGGATTTTAAGTCCCTTGCGTCTACCAATTCCGCCACGTCCGCAGGCGAGCCCTTTTCAGATGCCAGCCGGAAACCGTCAAGTCATGTTTAGGGGGCGGGCGTCCTTCCGTGAAGAAGACGGTGCTGGACCGCGTGCAGTGAGAATATATTAGCGATGTTTAAAATGCGAGATTGTCCGAACCGCTCTCGTTAGTATTTCCTTGCCAACATCCATCCTGCGTTGACGGCAGAATGCGTGCGGCCATGCGCGGAGCAGGGTGGATCAAAGGGCTGCGGGAAGCCGAGGCGCAGCAGCTGAGGCGCGAGATCATGCAGCTCGAGCTGGACTTGATCGATGCAGCCAACTCGAAGGGCAAGGGGGCGCTTCACGACATTGCGCACACCTTGCGGTGGCAGAAGGCGCGGCTGGAGCGACTGGAAGAGTGCCTCGCGGCAATGCCGGCCGGCAAGACCAATTCGACTTGATTCCTGGATAGTGGCGCGATCACGGAATTACGCCCTCCGAGGGGTTCGTTAGGGTGGTCCACGCGGCGGATTTGATCCGCCGCGGCCGGCGTCCATCAGGCCCTACCCATTCCCCCCGCCCCCTGCGGGCGCCGGCCTACATTACTTCCAACGAAATTGCTTCACGCGGGAGCGCACAAACTCGGCTATACTAGCGCTCGTCGTCAGAACTTGTAGCTGAAGTTCACGCCGAGCGTCTGAAGCTTTACGTCCTGGTCGCGGTCGGAGAAGCCGTCCGGGGGGTCGAAATGCTCCTTGCCGAAATCGTAGTAGCGATACTGCGCGCCGACGACGACATTGTCGGTGAGCGCATAATCGACGCCGGCGCCGATCGTCCAGCCGGTGCTCGTGCGGGTCTCGGCAAAGGTCGGGCCTGCGGTCTGCGAAGTCTCGATACCGGCGAAGGCAATGCCGCCGTTGCCGTAGATGAGCAGGCGATCGGCGGCGTAGCCAGCCTTGGCGTTGATCGATCCGAACCATTTGATGTCGGTTCCAAAGGCCGGCCCTGCGCCGGCGGTGCCGTCGATCGAAGCGTAGTTCAGGTTGGCTTCGCCGCCGAGCACCGCCTGGTCGAACTGCCAAAGGCCGGCGACATGGCCGCCGACGAAACCGCCGTTTATGTCAGGCTCGAACGCAAAGGGGCCGCCGTCATTTCCGGTGATGTCCGAGGAGCCCCAGCCATAGCCGGCCTGCAGGCCGGCATAGTAGCCTGTCCAGTCGAAGCCGGGCGCGGTCATGGGCAGGTCGGCGCCTGTGTCCGCGGCCAGGGCCGGCCCGGACAGCAGGGCGAGAAAGCCGGCACTGGCAAGCATCAGCCGATGCATCGAGCGCTCCGAATTGGCGGTTTCGAAAGACTCTTTTGCCGCAGCCTAACCTCGTTCCTCGCCAAACGGAATTGCATGGCTGCAACAGTGGTTTACGTCGGTGGTTTGCGGACGCGGTCTTCCAGGTCGCGCTGCTTCTGCGCGGGCGAGGCCAGCCGGCTGAAAGCATGTTAGGCAAGCAACGAGCCGGCGACGAAGATCGCGACCGGCGCGCCCCATGCCCAGAGCGAATGCAGGGTGAAGAAGGCCAGGCCAGCCAGCCCGGCCGACAGCGTGAAGATCGAGAACCTGATCGTATGTGCCATCCTTCGCCGATCCGAACGGTCAGGAAGCCGGCACGGCCCGCGGCAATACCAGCATTTGGGCCAGCTATTTGGCGTCGATGAAATCCAGCGCCGCCTGGCTGTATTCGTCCGGCGCCTGCAGCATGGCGAAATGGCTGGCGTTCGGCAGGATGATCAGCTTCGCACCGGGAATGGCGGAGGCCATATACTCGGTGTGCGCGCGCTTGATCGCCTCGTCATGGTCCCCGGCGACGATGGCGGTCGGCGTCGTGATCTTGCCGAGCAGTTCCTTGGTCCAGGCCGGCTGAGATTCCCACATGTGGCTGATCTGCGCGACGAAGGCGTCGTACTGATCGGGCGTCTTCGAGAGCTTCTTGTAGTCGCGGCCGGATCGGTCGATGTAGGCGGCGAAGGTCTTGTTGGTCATGACGCCGGGGTCGACGCCGTCCGTGGTGACGTTGGCGGCCTGCGCGAAGAGCCGCGTCAGCCGCTCGGGATGATGAAGCGCGATGTCGATGCCGATGATGCCGCCGTCGCTCCAGCCGACGAGGGCGGTCTTGTCTATCTTGAGATAATCCAGCAGCGCCAGATAATCCGAAGCCATCAAGTCGTAGCCATAGGGCTCATCGGTCCGTGTCGAGCGGCCGTGGCCGCGGCTATCGGCAACGATCACCTTGTGGGTCTTGGAGAGCGTGGCCACCTGGCTGGCCCAGATGTCGGCATGGCCGAGGCCACCATGGATGAGCAGCACCGGATCGCCCTTGCCGAAAACGGCATAGTACATCTGGATGCCGTTGACCGGCGCGTAGCCGCTTTGCTCGGGTTTCGGCATCGGTGCCGGCTCCGGCAAGGTCTGCCACCGTTCCTCTGCTGTGGCGAGAGCGGTCGATGCGACGATCAGGATGACGGTGGCGAACGCTTTCCAGAAACGGGTCATCTTTCCCTCCAAAGCTTCCCTTCGAGATCAGCATCGCCTTCTGCCTGGAATAGTCAACAAGCGCGGCTTTTCGCCGGATGGCCAGCGGACGAAGGGCTCTGGCTCCGCGCGCCGACATTTGCGAGACTGGCCGCAACAGAGGACTCAGCAAATGACCGATATGAAACCCGCAAGTGCTGCCAAACCACGGCCCTGGACCGAGGTGGCAACGCATCTGGTCGACGTCGCGATGGGGCGCAAGCCGGCCGATCTGGTGATCCGCAACGGCCGCTGGGTGAATGTCCATTCGGGCGAGATCATCCCCGGTACGGATATTGCCATTGTCGCCGGGCGTTTCGCCTATTGCGGGCCGAATGCCGGCCACGCGATCGGGCAGGGGACCAAGGTGGTCGATGCCGGCGGCCGCTATCTGGTGCCTGGCCTCTGCGACGCGCATATGCATGTCGAGAGCGGCATGGTGACGGTGACGGAATTCTGCCGCGCGGTCATCCCGCACGGCACCACCTCGATGTTTATCGATCCGCACGAGATCGCCAATGTGCTGGGCCTGCCGGGCGTCCGGCTGATGCATGACGAGGCCGTCGCCATGCCAATCAACGTGCATGTGCAGATGCCGTCCTGCGTGCCTTCGGCGCCCGGCTTGGAGCATGCCGGCGCGGAGCTCACGGTCGCCGATGTCGCCGAGGCGATGACCTGGGAAAACATCATCGGGCTCGGCGAGGTGATGAATTTCCCGGGTGTCGCCGCCAACGATCCAGTGATGTCGGGCGAGATTGCCGAGACGGTCAAGGCGGGCAAGACGGTCGGCGGCCACTATGCCTCGCGCGATCTCGGTCTGCCGTTCCACGGCTATGTCGCCGGCGGCGCCGAGGATGACCATGAAGGCACGCGCGCCGAGGACGCGATCGCGCGCGTGCGCCAGGGCATGAAGGCGATGCTGAGGCTGGGTTCGGCCTGGTATGATGTCGCGGCGCAGATCAAGGCGGTCACCGAAGGAGGCATCGATCCGCGCAACTTCATCCTCTGCACCGACGACAGCCATTCCGGCACGCTGGTGCATGAGGGGCATATGGACCGCGTGGTGCGGCACGCCATCAGCCAGGGCCTGAAGCCGGTGACGGCGATCCAGATGGCGACGCTCAACACCGCCCAGCATTTCAGGCTGGAGCGAGAGATCGGCTCGATCGCGCCGGGGCGGCTGGCGGACTTTTTGATCGTCTCGGATCTCGCCCGGATGAGCATCGACGAGGTCTATGGCCGGGGCGTCAGGCTGGCAAAGGGCGGCAAGCTCGAGATCGACATTCCGGCCTACGACTATCCGCCGACGGCGAAAAACACGGTCAAGCTCGGCAAGAGGCTCAAGGCGGCGGATTTCGACATCGCCGCACCCCAGGGCGCCAACGAGGTGCGGGCGCGGGTCATCGGCGTGATCGAGAACCAGGCGCCGACGCGGGCTCTGGAGGCCGACTTGCCGGTCGAGGACGGGCTGGTCGCCATGGATCGCCGCAATGACATCTGCCAGATCGCGCTGGTGGAGCGCCACAGGGGCACCGGCGGCGTCACCAATGCCTTCGTCTCGGGATTCGGCTATGTCGAGGACTGCGCCATGGCCTCGAGCGTGGCGCATGACGCGCACCACATCATCGTCGTCGGCACCAACAAGGAAGATATGGCGCTTGCAGTCAACCGGCTGAGCGAGGTCGGCGGGGGCGTTGTGCTTTACTCGAAGGGCAAGGAACTGGCGCTGGTCGAAATGCCGATCGCCGGGTTGATGTCGGACGAGCGCGCCGAGATCGTCGCCGCCAAGGCCGAGCAACTGACGGAGGCGATGCGCAAGGTGGGCTGCTCGTTGAACAACGCCTACATGCAGCACTCGCTGCTGGCGCTGGTGGTCATTCCGGAGCTGAGGATTTCCGATGTCGGCCTGGTCGACGTGACGACGTTCCAGAAAGTCGATCTGTTCGTTTGAAGCGCCTGCCGGCTAACCGCCGGTGGCGATGGTTAGCACCTTGAACGGGGTGGTAATGACCACCTCCGCCACTGAGCCTACAGCCTTGCCGAGACCCTGGCCGATATTGTTGAGCTGCGCCGGGTCGGGCTCGTCCGATGCAAGGCCGGCGGGCGTGCGCAGGCGATTGCCGAGCAATTGCACCAGGATCGGGTTGTCGGCGAATTTCGCGTGATTCAGGCCGCCGTCACCGCCCTTGGCTTGGGTCAGATCGACGACGGTCACACCGTAATTGGCGAGATCAGCCGCGTTGCCGTAGTCGCCGACGCGCGGTTTGTCGCCCGAAATGAAGCTGGATAGCTTGAGCGCCCGATCGTCGCCGGAAAGCAGGATGGCGAACGGTTTGCTCGGCTTGCCGTAGCGGATCATCTGCTTCTTGAAGACATCGACATCGATGTCGGGCGAGGCGAGGATGACGTAGCCGAGCTTGCCGTTGAGATCGCGGTCGCCGGTGATGGCGAGCTGGCGCAAAGCTTCCATCGTCAGCCAGGTCCCCATCGAATGGGCAATGATGTCGATGCTTTTGGCCCGCGTCTTGGCAAGCATCCTCAGCGTCGCCTCGAGATCGTCGCGCGCCGCGGTGGAGCTGTCCTTGTCGTAGATGTAGCCAGTCGTCTTGGCGCTCGATGCCCATGAGAACAGCACCGGCGTGCCCGGATATTTCGTGTCATGCGCGATCTGCGTCAGGCGGTAGATGCCGTCGTCAAAACCGTTGTTGAAGCCGTGCACGAAGACAAGGGCGCGGTCGCCGCGCATCGAAATATCGGCGCCGACCGCTTTGGCAAATTGGGAAGCGTCTCCATAATGGACGACATCGGTGGCGGTGAACTGTTTGGCCGGGTTGCTATCGGCCGAGCCCTTGGCGCGCTCGATCGCGCCCAACTGATGCACCTTGGGAACCGTGACATCGACACGGGCGTAGCTGGTGGCCAGCGAGCGGTCGCCGCCGAATACCTGCCGCGGATCCTTGGTCGCCGGCTGGCGGGTCGTAGCGACGAAGATCTCGTGCTTTGCCTCAACCTCCGAGGCGGAAACGGCGACCGCCTTCCGGTTGAGCAGGTCGTGCGCGCTCTGCCCGGCGCAGCCGGTCAGGGCGAGCGCGAAGGCAAGGCCAAGGACGATCTTCGAACGCACGATCACCCGGGGTCCCCCAAGGGCGGCAAACCTCTCTCCCTACTCCGATAAAGCCAGACGCCAAGCCGGTCCAGTTCAAAGTCGCTGCAACGCGACAATCGCCGCGCCTTCAGGCGAATCACGGTTACTGACCGCCGAGCTGGCTGATGCGGTCGGTGACGTTGCGGTCGCTGGCAAAGCCGTCGTCCTCGCGCAGCCGCTGGCCGATCATCTTCACCAGCACCGGATTGTCGGCGAATTTGGTGTGGTTGAAGCTATCGCTACCCTTCTCATTGGAGAGGTCGACCACCGTGACGCCATAAGAGGCAAGATCGGCGGCGTCCCTGTAGTCGCCGACGCGCGGCCGCGAGCCGGCGATCAGGCCGGAGAGCCGCAGAGCCCGGTCGTCGTCCGACAGGAGCAGGATGAAGGGCTTGTCCGGCTTGCCGTAGCGGCGCATCTGGCTCTTGAAGACATCGACGTCGATGTCTGGCGAGGCCAGAACGACGTCGCCGAGCTTGCCGTTGAGATCGCGGTCGCCGGTGATGGCGAGCTGTCGCAGCGTCTCCATCGTCACCCATGTCCCCATCGAATGCGCGACGATGTCGATGCGCCGCGCGCCCGTCTGCGCGAGCATCCTCAGCGTCACCTCCAGCTGGTCGCGGGCGGCGGCGGCGCTCTCCTTGTCATAGACATAGTCGGTGGTCTTGGCACCCGAAGCCCAGGAAAACAGCACTGGCGTGCCGGGATAGCCGGAATCGTGGACGATCTGGGTGAGCCGATAGACGGCGTCGTCAAAGCCCGTGTTGTAGCCGTGGACGAAGACCATGACGCGGCCGCCGCGGGCGTCGATGTCGGCATTGAGCGCGCTGGCGAATTTCGGCTGCGCGTCGTAGCCGACGACCTCGGAAGCCATGAAATATTTGGTCGGGTCGTTTGACGTTCCGCGCGAGCGCCGCTCGATCTGGCCGGTCTCGTGGACCGGCGGCACCGTGACGTTGACGCGGGCGTAGTTGAGCGTCGCCGAGCGCTCGCCGTCGAAGACCTTGTTCGGATCGTCGGAGCGTTTGCGCGTGGTGGCGATGAAGATCGAGTGGTTGCCCGCGATCTCGGTCGCCGTCGTCGGCACAACGACGCTGCCTAGAATTTCCTGTGTCTGGTGTCCCGCGCAGCCTGCCATCAGCAGAGCAAGGGCAATGATCAAAATCGTCTTCAAACGCACGTCGAGAATTCCACTCCGGCCGCAATCGGCCATCCGCCTCCGCGAAATCTCCCGGACAGGCGAAGTGCGGCGGAAGTAAGTCGTGTCCAGCGGAAATTTGCCCAGCGCTTGACGACGGCCATGGCAGTGTTGCGCGAAAGCCAAAACAGCGGCAGCGCGATTGTGCCCGCGGGCAACGTCCGAAATGTCGGACCGGCCCGGCGCATTGCTGCGGTGCGCCGAGGCTTGGTCGGTGGCCGCAAACATCGATTTGTGCAATAGGCTGGCGTTTCGAACCATATGGTCCCAGGGCGGTCTCCTCATGAACAGCTTCTCTTCCCGTGTCGCCGCAGCCGCCGAGGCGATCCGCGGGATCTTTCCGGAAACGCCGCTGCAGGAGAACGACTACCTGTCGAAGAAGACCGGCGCCCGCATTCTATTGAAGCGCGAGGACCTGACGCCGGTGCGCTCGTACAAGATCAGGGGCGCCTTCAACTTCTTCCGCAAGGCGCTCGCCGCCGGCAACAATGCGGAACTGTTCGTCTGCGCTTCGGCCGGCAATCATGCGCAGGGCTTCGCCTTCGTGTGCCGGCATTTCGGCAAAAAGGGCGTCGTGTTCATGCCGGTGACGACGCCGCAGCAGAAGATCGACAAGACGCGGCTGTTCGGCGGCGATTTCGTCGAGATCAGGCTGGTCGGCGACTTCTTCGACGATTGCTACCGGGCCGCCTTCGAATTCACCGAGAGCGCCGGCGCGCATATGGTGCCGCCCTTCGACCACAAGGACATCATCGAAGGCCAGGCGACGGTTGCCTATGAGATCGCTGCCCAGATGCCAGGCGGGCGCATGCCCGACATCGTCATGCTGCCGGTCGGCGGCGGCGGCCTGGCAGCCGGGGTGACGCATTATTTTTCCGACCGGCATCGCGACACGCGCTTCGTGTTCTGCGAACCGGCGGGCGCGCCGAGCCTCAGCGAGAGCCTTGCGAGCGGCAAGCGGGTCCGGCTCGCCAAGGTCGACAATTTCGTCGACGGCGCGGCGGTCGCCGAGATCGGCCGCGAGCCGCTGCGCCATCTCAAGGAATTCACCGCCGACGCCGTGCGCCTCGTCCCGGAAAACCGGCTCTGCGCGACGATGATCGAAATGCTCAATGTCGAGGGCGTGGTGCTGGAGCCGGCCGGGGCGCTGGCGATCGACGCGCTCAAGGACTTTTCGCGCAAGGAGATCAGGGGCAAGACCATCGTCGCGGTGGTTTCCGGCGGCAATTTCGACTTCGAGCGTCTGCCAGACGTGAAGGAGAGGGCGCTGCGCTTCGAAGGACTGAAGAAGTATTTCGTCATCCGCTTCCCGCAGCGGCCGGGCGCGCTGCGCGATTTCCTCGAAATGCTCGGTCCCGACGACGACATCACGCGCTTCGAGTATCTGAAGAAGTCGGCGCGCAATTTCGGCTCGGTGCTGATCGGCATCGAGACCAAGGACCGGCGCAATTTCGATCTGCTCAAGGCGAATTTCGACGCCGAGGGTGTGCAGTATCAGGATATCACCGACAACGAGACGCTGGCGGGGTTCATCATATGAGCGGGCAGGGGAACGTGTTCGTTGCGCTGTTTTCCGGCATCAATGTCGGCGGCAACCGCATCGTCAAGATGGCGGAACTGAAGTCGTTCTTCGAAGGCCTCGGCTTCACCGACGTCGCGACCTATGTGCAAAGCGGCAATGTGGTGTTCCGCGCGAAGAAGGGCGACGCGACGGCACTGACAAGTGAGCTCGAGGCGGCTTTCGAGAAGAAATGGGGGTTCAATTCCCGCGTCATGGTGCGCGATGCCGGCTGGCTCGAACGACTGGTGGAAGGCAATCCCTATCCGGAGGTTGCCGGCGAGCCGACCAAGCTGCACGCTTATGCGCTGGAGCGCGAGCCGACCGCGGACGAGACGAAGCGGCTCGCGGAAAAATGCACAGGCCCGGAGCGCTTCGAGATCAAGGGCGACGTGCTTTACCTGCATGCGCCGAACGGGCTCGGCAAATCGGTGTTTGCCAATCTCATTCCGCGCACACTGAAGGTGCCTGGCACGGCGCGCAACTGGCGCAGCGTGCTTGCCTTGCTCGACATGGCGGGCAAGGCAGGCGGCTAACGCTCGATAGGTTCAGGCGGCCTTCTGCCAGTCGAAGGTCAGCTCCTCGCGGAAGGCGAAGCGCTTGATGTGATCGGCGACGACGGTTTCCAGCCGCTCGAGCGAGGCGGGATCATCGGCGGCGATCGCGATGTGAAGAGCCTTGTCGTCGGCATTCATCACGGTGCGGCCGAGCGAAAGCTGAATGGCGCCGTGATGCGGATCGAACTCGACCGGGAATTTGTGCGCCCAATGCTTGCAGAGTTGCTGCAGATAGCGGCTGGCGTGTTCGGTGGCGACATCGGCGCGGCTGGTGAACATGAAATTCTCCTGGCGGGTCAAAGAATGCGCCAGCCTAATGAGACTGGCGCGCCGCCGGGTAGATAAGCACCATCCGGCGAAACGCCATAGACCGATGGTCAAATCCTCGGGATGGGCTAACGCTTACCAGCTTCCAGTGTTCGCCATCGAGGCCCACGGTTCAGCCTTCGGCTTGGCCGGGCCTTTCTGCAAGAGCTCGATCGAAATGCCGTCCGGCGAGCGGATGAAAGCCATGTTGCCGTCGCGCGGCGGCCGGTTGATGGTCACGCCATTGTCCATCAGTTTCCGGCAGGTGGCGTAGATATCGTCGACCTCATAGGCGAGGTGGCCGAAATTGCGGCCGCCCTTGTATTCTTCCGGATCCCAATTGTAGGTCAATTCGATCAGCGGCGCCTTCTCCGAGATGCCGTTCTGTTCGTCTTCGGGCGCGGCAAGGAAGATCAGCGTGTAGCGTCCCTGCTCGTTCTCGTAGCGACGCACCTCCTTGAGGCCGAGCTTGTTGCAGTAGAAATCGAGCGATTGATCGATGTCGGCGATGCGGACCATTGTGTGGAGATAGCGCATATCGGGCTCCTCAGGATTGCATTGCGGCGCAACATAGGAGCCGCTCCGCCAAAGGGCAATCGTCCGACAAAATGGACGGAGCGGTCGGTTTCAGGCCGCGCCGGTGCGTTTCAATCCGCGCCGGCAAACAACAATTAAGGCTTTCTAGTGCTCAACGGTGAAAAAAGGCACGTCAGGTCTTGCACACCCCGGAAGCCACGGTGTTAATCTGATGCCAAGAATCAGTTGTGGTTTCAGTTGCAAAAGGGGGCATTCTATGGGGGAAAAGGCCTCTTTCATGAGGCGGGACGGAAGCCTTGACGACGCCTTGAAGCGGGACAGCGGCGGCGACGCCGAGCTTGTCGAGATCGCCGGCGCGATCAAATGGTTTGACGTGGCCAAGGGCTACGGCTTCATTCTTCCGGACGACGGCGTCTCGGGCGATGTTCTCCTCCATGTGACATGTCTTCGAAGGGACGGCTTCCAGACCGCGTTGGAAGGCGCGCGCGTCGTCTGTCTCGTCAAGCAGGGCGAGCGTGGCCTGCAGGCTTTCCGGGTTTTGTCCATGGATGCCTCGACGGCGGTGCATCCGGCGGAGCAGGAGCAGCGCACGCATGTCACCGTGACAGCCGAGAGCGGGCTGGAGCGGGCGCTGGTGAAGTGGTTCAACCGCACTAAGGGCTTCGGCTTCCTCACCCGGGGCGAGGGCACCGAAGACATCTTCGTCCATATGGAGACGCTGCGCCGTTACGGCATCACCGAGCTGAGGCCGGGCCAGGTCGTGCTGGTCCGCTTCGGGCGCGGCGACAAAGGTCTTATGGCCGCCGAAATTCATCCCGATATGGGCACCTTGCCGGTCTCGCATTAGGGTCTTCCCGACACGAACTGTATAGCCTTGTGTCACGCGAGGCCCGATCTTGTCCGAAAACCGGTTCCACTCGCCCGGAACATGGTCTAGGACGGGGTCTGGACGAGGTATCACATGGCTTATCGCAATTGGCTGACCGCGGGCGCACTTTGCGTCGCGATGGCTTTCGCCGTCTACTTCTACGCTCTGTCGCCGGGTTCGGCGGACGGCCAGGCTATGATCCTGCCCGTCGACCCGACGCCGCTGGTCGCGGAAACAGGGTCCGGGGAGCGTTCCTTCTCCATCGAGATCGCCGACACGTCCGACGAACGCGAGGCCGGGCTGATGTTTCGCAAGGACATGGCCGACGATCACGGCATGCTGTTCGTGTTCGAGACGCCCGGCGAGGTGACCTTCTGGATGAAGAACACGCCGATGCCGCTTGACCTCGTCTTTGTCGGCCAGGACGGAAAGATCAAGGCCATCAAGCGCGGCGAACCGGAATCCGAGGCGATCATCCCAGCAGGACAACCTGTGAGCTTCGTACTCGAATTGAAGGCGGGAACGGCCGCCAAGGACGGGCTCAAGGACGGCGATCTCCTGCGCCACCCGGTGATCGCCAAGGCCTCGGGCACCAGCTCCAATTGACCGCGGCAGCGCCTATGCAGTTCTTTTCCCACGACGGCTTCGATCTTGCCTATTTCGACCGCCAGCCGGCATCCGGCGAGGGCGATCCGGTGTTGATGATCCATGGCTTTGCCTCCAGCCATTACGTCAACTGGGTCTCGCCCGGCTGGTTCAAGACGCTGAACGACGCCGGCTACCGCGCTATCGCCTTCGACAATCGCGGCCATGGCTCTTCATCGAAGAGTTATCACGAGGCCGACTACACGCCGGCCAAGATGGCCTCGGACGCGGCCGCGCTGCTCGACCACCTTGGCATCGAACGCGCCCATGTCATGGGCTATTCGATGGGCGCGCGGGTATCCGCATTCATGGCCTTGTCCAATCCGGACAAAGTGGCGACGCTGGTGTTCGGGGGCCTCGGCATCGGTCTTGTCGACGGCGTCGGCGATTGGGATCCGATCGCCGACGCGCTTCTGGCCGAGGATGCCGGTACGATCGGCCATGCGCGCGGCCGCTCGTTTCGCGCCTTCGCCGACCAGACACGCAGCGACCGCCGGGCGCTCGCCGCCTGCATCGTCGGCTCGCGCGCATCCATGAGCGAGGAAGATGTCGCGCGCATTGCCCAGCCGACCTTGATTGCCGTCGGGACCAAGGACGACATCGGCGGCTCGCCCGACGAGCTTGCCGCGCTGATGCCGAGCGCAAAAGCCTTTCACATCGAGGGCCGCGACCACATGCTCGCCGTCGGCGACAAGAGTTTTAAGCAGCGGGTGCTGGAGTTTTATGCCGAATACCCGCTCTGAGCGGCGTTATCCAGCTTCGAGCGCCGCCAGCGAGCGCTCCATGTTCTGCCTGGCCTGGGCCTCGAAACGCCGCCGGAATTCGGCGGTGTGATAGATGTGCGGGCGGGCCAGGAAGCTCTTCAGCACCGCCGCGCGGCCGCCGCGCCACATCGGCTCCTCGACCCAGCCATATTCGCGCCGGACGGCTTTCTCATAGGTATCGAAGACGCTCGGCTCGGCGCCGAGGATCGCCAAGTCCATATCGAGGAAAAGGGCCGCGTCGCCTGCCGCCTTCTCGTCGTCGAACTGCGGCAGCTGGTGCGTGGCGGTGGCGTTGATCATCGCCACAATGCGGCTGAGACGCTCTGGGCTGGTGCGGCCGGAGAGCTCTTGCTCCGCCAGGGCCGCGCTTTTGGCCTCATTGTCCTTGGCGCGGCTGTCGTAGATAGCGTCGTGGAACCAGATCGCGGCCTCGACGGCCTCCGGGTCGTGCAGCAGGTGCCGGCAATCCACAGCCAGCGCCAGCATGGCCTCGATATGGGCCAGGCTGTGGTAGTGCCGATCCTCGCTCTTATAGAGTGCGGAAAGCTCACTTTTCAGCGCTTCGTCGATCAAGGGTTCGTTTTCCATCGCGGCTTGAATTTCCGTGAACCAAGTCCATTTGACAAAGCACTAAGGAAAATTGAGTTCAACCGTGCTACAATCTGGCCTATATGTGCCGCCGGATGAAAGAGCAGGCCGGAGAGCGTCGATGAACAGCGTAACGATAGCCCGTCCCAGCATGGTGCAGCCAGTCGATCCGATCTGGCGCGCGATCCGCGATGAAGCGATGGAAGCGGTCAACCGCGATCCGCTGCTTGCCGCGTTCCTCTATTCCACCATCCTCAACCAGGAGAGCCTGGAGGAGACGGTCATCCACCGCCTGGCCGAGCGTCTGGCGCACCAGGATATCGGCTCCGATCTCATCCGGCAGACCTTCAAGGCGATGCTTGCGGACGATCCCGAGTGGAGCGCCACAGTGCGGGTCGACATCCAGGCCTATTACGATCGCGACCCGGCCTGCGACCGCTTCATCATGCCAGTGCTCTATTTCAAGGGTTTTCATGCCATCCAGACGCACCGGCTGGCTCATTGGCTGTGGAACCAAGGCCGCAGGGATTTCGCGCTCTACCTGCAGAGCCGCTCGTCCTCGGTGTTCCAGACCGACATCAATCCGGCTGCCCGCATCGGCAAGGGCATCTTCCTCGACCATGCCACCGGCCTCGTCGTCGGCCAGACGGCTGTCATCGAGGACGATGTCTCGATCCTGCATGGGGTGACGCTCGGCGGCACCGGCAAGGCCAGCGGCGACCGCCATCCGAAGATCCGCCGCGGCGTGCTGATCGGCGCCGGCGCCAAGATCCTCGGCAATATCGAGGTCGGCCATTGCTCGAAGATCGCGGCCGGCTCGGTGGTGCTGTCGCCGGTGCCGCACAACAAGACGGTCGCCGGCGTGCCTGCGCGTGTCGTCGGCGAGACCGGCTGCGACCAGCCTTCGCGGCAGATGGACCAGCTTCTGCCTTCGCAGACGATGGACCACGTCGTCAGCTTCGACATCTGAATTCGGCCGTCATCGATGGCGGTCCGGAATCCGGCCGCCATTTCGGTTGCCGGCTGTCCCGTGTTATCGTGCTTGCTTGCCTTTACATCGCCATCGTCGGCGTGTCAGAAGCGCGTTCCAACGAATTAGCCGACATTTCGGAGAAGACTTTTGAAGCCGGACGAAATCAGAAAGCTGGACGCCTATTTCAAGCGCGTCTTC
Source organism: Mesorhizobium album (assembly GCF_033977205.1). NCBI lineage: Bacteria > Pseudomonadati > Pseudomonadota > Alphaproteobacteria > Hyphomicrobiales > Phyllobacteriaceae > Mesorhizobium > Mesorhizobium album. The sequence goes on from NZ_JAVIIW010000009.1 coordinate 14,856, forward strand.
CAGAATCCCAAGCTGCAGGTGAAGGCGCGTCCGCGTAAGGAAGACTCGGCCGAGGTCTATGTCGGCGACGAGTTCCTCGGCATCGTCTTCAAGGACGAGGACGACGGCGACTACAATTTCTCGATGGCGATCCTCGACGTCGATCTCGGCTAGGCCGACATTTTTCCGACTGGGCTGAAAGAGGCCCAGTCGGACCAGCCCCGAGCAAACGGCTCCTAGTTCGGGCAGTGCCGCGGGATATGCGCCCGCCGCCAGCCGGTCGAGCCTTCCCGCACCACCACCCGGCGCGCCACGGTCCAGTATGAAGGTGGGATTTCCGTGATGCGCCGCTGCTCGGGCCGCACCAGCACTTCGCGGGCAACGCCTTCATATTCCGCTGGGAGGACGACGCGCTGGACGCGCTGCGGCTCGACGATCACTGTTTCGGCGACCCGCGCGTAGCGCGCCTTGCGCCACACCTTGCACAGCACCCTGCGGCCGTGGATCACGCGCCATTCCCAGACATAGCCGCCGTCGTCGACCTTGACCGTATGATAGAGGGTGCGCGTGACGGCGGGTACCACCTCATAGGTGACGCGAGGCGGGGCGATCTGCTCAATGCTTTCGGCCGTGCCGTAGATCGGCGGATCGTAGTCGACGATCTGGCCTCCGGGGCTCACCATCACGTCTTCATAGACGGTGTCGTAAAGCGCCGGCCTGTGCACCGGCTCGTAGCATTCCAGTGCCCGGCCGCCGGCCGCGGTTTCCGACACGGTGGCGAGCATTGCCAGGCAGGCTGCGGCGAGCGACGCGGAACCCTTGCAAAACATGACATTCCCCCGTTGAAAAAGGACGCCGGTTCAACGCAGGAATGTACCCAAAGGTCCGCCGCCGGACAGCGATTTCGAGGCTTGTCGTTAAGCGGCGCGGTTAAGAATCTGCTACTTTGGCGCCGGGGCATTTCGGCAAGGGCCATTTCGCGGCGAACCGCCGGCATCCCTTGGCCGAGGTGCTTGATTCGACTTAACCAGATGGCTAGGAGAGGCGGTCTTGCGCTAGGGTGAGCCGGCATCCTATTTAGATCATAACGATCCAGAACCGATTCCGCCTGATGGCTCATATTTCACGGCGCCGGAATCCATCCAATAAGGGTAATCCATGAAGAACCCCGTCGAAACCTACATGAACCTCGTTCCGATGGTGGTCGAACAGACCAATCGCGGCGAGCGGGCCTACGACATTTTCTCCCGCCTCTTGAAGGAACGCATCATCTTCATCACCGGGCCGGTCGAGGACGGCATGGCGACGCTGGTTTGTGCACAGCTTTTGTTCCTCGAGGCGGAGAACCCCAAGAAGGAAATCAACCTCTACATCAACTCGCCGGGCGGCGTCGTCACCTCGGGCATGGCGATCTACGACACCATGCAGTTCATCAAGCCGGCCGTGTCGACGCTCTGCATCGGTCAGGCCGCCTCGATGGGCTCGCTGCTGCTTTGCGCCGGCCACAAGGACATGCGCTTTGCCACGCCGAACGCCCGCATCATGGTCCACCAGCCGTCCGGCGGCTTCCAGGGCCAGGCGTCGGATATCGAACGTCATGCGCAGGACATCATCAAGCTGAAGCGTCGCCTCAACGAGGTCTATGTCAAGCACACCGGCAAGAGCTATGACGAGATCGAGCGGACGCTCGACCGCGACCATTTCATGAGCGCCGACGAGGCCAAGGATTTCGGCCTGATCGACAAGGTCATCACGACGCGCGAGCTGGGCGAAGTTGCCATCCCCGCCCTATAGGGCCTGATTGGCAGCTGATTGGCGGGATAACGCGCTTTTGGCGCGGCTTGCGGCATTTCGGCCACAATTGCCTGTTCCCTCAAGGGTCGGGATTGCCTACGTTAAGGCTATGTTGATTTTCGACGGCTTAGCTTTGAATGGGGTTGCTGCGAATCATTGTCGCGTTTTCTGATTTGTGTTTCGTACGGAATGCGCTGTGTGAGCCGGGACACTGGCGTTGGCGGATTCTCGCGATAGATTGGTGAGACGCCCATGCAGCCAGACCATCGGCGGGTAGGCGGTGAAAGGACAGAAAAATGAGCAAGGTCGGCAACAACGGCGGTGATTCAAAGAACACCCTCTATTGCTCGTTTTGCGGCAAAAGCCAGCATGAAGTACGCAAGCTGATCGCCGGTCCGACCGTCTTCATCTGCGATGAATGCGTCGAACTGTGCATGGATATCATCCGCGAGGAGAACAAGACCTCGATGGTGAAGTCGCGCGAGGGCGTGCCGACGCCGCAGGAGATCCTCAAGGTCCTCGACGACTATGTCATCGGCCAGCCTTACGCCAAGCGGGTGCTGTCGGTCGCCGTCCACAACCACTACAAGCGCCTCGCGCATGCCGGCAAAAACAACGATGTCGAGCTGGCGAAGTCGAACATCCTGCTGATCGGCCCGACCGGCTGCGGCAAGACGCTGCTTGCGCAGACGCTCGCGCGCATCATCGACGTGCCCTTCACCATGGCCGATGCCACGACGCTGACCGAGGCCGGTTACGTCGGCGAGGACGTCGAGAACATCATTCTGAAGCTGTTGCAGTCGGCCGACTACAATGTCGAGCGTGCCCAGCGCGGCATCGTCTATATCGACGAGATCGATAAGATCTCGCGCAAGTCGGACAACCCGTCGATCACCCGCGACGTGTCGGGCGAGGGCGTGCAGCAGGCGCTCTTGAAAATCATGGAAGGCACTGTCGCTTCCGTGCCGCCGCAGGGCGGCCGCAAGCACCCGCAGCAGGAATTCCTGCAGGTCGACACCGCCAACATCCTGTTCATCTGCGGCGGCGCCTTCGCGGGGCTCGACAAGATCATCTCGGACCGCGGCCGCAAGACCTCGATCGGCTTTGGCGCGACGGTGGCTTCGCCCGAGGATCGCCGCACAGGCGACCTGTTCCGCCAGGTCGAGCCGGAGGATCTGTTGAAGTTCGGGCTGATCCCGGAATTCGTCGGCCGTCTACCGGTGCTGGCGACGCTCGAGGACCTCGACGAGCCGGCGCTGATCCAGATCCTGACCGAGCCGAAGAACGCGCTGGTCAAGCAGTACCAGCGGCTGTTCGAAATGGAGAATGTGGATCTCACCTTCCACGAGAACGCGCTGTCGGCCATCGCCAAGCGCGCCATCGAGCGCAAGACCGGTGCGCGCGGCCTGCGCTCCATCATGGAGGCAATCCTGCTCGACACGATGTTCGAGCTTCCGGCGCTGGAAGGCGTGCGCGAAGTGGTGATCTCGGAAGAAGTGGTCTCCGGCAACGCCCGGCCGCTCTACATCTATTCCGAGCAGAAGGAAAAGAAGGGCAACGTCAGCGCCTGAGGTGGTAGTTGATCCTGCAATTTTTCATGGAACGGCGCCCGTGTGGCGCCGTTTCGCTGTGAAGGGGGTACCGGCAGGTGGTGGAATGGATGAGCAGACCATGTTAACCCTTGATCTTTGGACCACCCGCATCCACCTAACAGCGGAAGGCCGAGCGCCGAATTCTGTGCTGTTAAACTCCCGTCATAAACGGTGGTAGGCGGAACGACGCTCGGTCGTTAATATGAGATTCGCGGGTGGCTTGATTAGCAGCCGCGACATGAAAGGTTGGACAATGGCCAAAATATCCAGGGCTTCCGGCGACGGTGTCTTCGCGGTCCTCCCGCTGCGCGACATTGTGGTGTTTCCGCATATGATCGTTCCGCTCTTCGTTGGGCGTGAAAAGTCGATCAAGGCGCTGGAAGAAGTGATGGGTCAGGAAAAGCAGATCCTGCTTGCCACCCAGATGAACGCAGCCGACGACGATCCCGAGCCCGGTGCCATTTTCGACATCGGCACGCTCGCCAATGTGCTGCAGCTCCTGAAGCTTCCCGACGGCACCGTGAAGGTGCTGGTCGAGGGCGCCTCGCGCGCCAAGATCGCCTCGTTCACCGACCGTGCCGATTTCCACGAGGCTCGCGCCACGGCGCTGGTCGAGCCGGATGAGGAAGAGGTCGAGATCGAGGCGCTTGCCCGTTCGGTCGTCACCGACTTCGAGAACTACGTCAAGCTGAACAAAAAGATCTCGCCCGAAGTGGTGGGTGCTGCCAGCCAGATCGACGACTATTCCAAGCTCGCCGACACGGTTGCCTCGCATCTCGCCATCAAGATCCCCGAGAAGCAGGAGATGCTCGCCACGCTCTCCGTCAAGGAGCGTCTCGAGAAGGCGATGGGCTTCATGGAAGCCGAGATCTCCGTGCTCCAGGTGGAAAAGCGCATCCGCTCGCGCGTCAAGCGCCAGATGGAGAAGACGCAGCGCGAGTATTACCTCAACGAGCAGATGAAGGCGATCCAGAAGGAACTCGGCGAAGGCGAGGACGGCCGCGACGAGGCCGCCGAGATCGAGGCGCGCATCAAGAAGACCAAGCTCTCCAAGGAGGCCCGCGAGAAGGCGGAAGCCGAATTGAAGAAGCTGCGCTCGATGTCGCCGATGTCGGCTGAATCCACGGTCGTGCGCAACTATCTCGACTGGCTGCTGTCGATCCCGTGGAGCAAGAACTCCAAGGTCAAGCATGACCTCGCCTTCGCGCAGGACGTGCTCGACGCGGATCATTTCGGCCTCGACAAGGTCAAGGAGCGCATCGTCGAGTATCTCGCCGTGCAGAGCCGCCAGAGGAAGATCAAGGGGCCGATCCTGTGCCTCGTCGGCCCGCCCGGCGTCGGCAAGACCTCGCTCGGCAAGTCGATCGCCAAGGCGACCGGCCGCGAGTTCATCCGCATGGCGCTCGGCGGCGTGCGCGACGAGGCCGAAATCCGTGGCCACCGGCGGACCTATATCGGCTCGATGCCCGGCAAGGTCATCCAGTCGATGAAGAAGGCCAAGAAGTCCAACCCGCTCTTCCTGCTCGACGAGATCGACAAGATGGGCCAGGACTTCCGCGGCGATCCGTCGTCGGCCTTGCTCGAGGTGCTCGATCCGGAGCAGAACTCGACGTTCATGGACCATTACCTGGAGGTCGAATACGACCTGTCGAGCGTGATGTTCGTGACGACGGCGAACACGCTGAACATCCCTGCGCCCCTGATGGACCGCATGGAGATCATCCGTATCGCCGGCTACACCGAGGACGAGAAGATCGAGATCGCCAAGCGGCACCTGATGCCGAAGGTGATCCGCGATCACGCCCTGCAGCCGAACGAGTTCTCTGTCGGCGAGGATGCGATCCGCGGCATCATCCAGACCTACACCAGGGAAGCTGGCGTGCGCAGCCTGGAGCGCGAGCTGATGAAGCTCGGGCGCAAGGCGGTGACCGAGATACTGAAGACGAAGAAGAAGACGGTGAAGATCACGGCGGACAACCTCGCCGATTATCTCGGCGTTCCGCGCTTCCGCTTCGGTCAGGTCGAGGCCGACGATCAGGTCGGCGTCGTCACCGGTCTTGCCTGGACGGAAGTCGGCGGCGAGCTGCTGACGGTCGAAGGCGTCATGATGCCCGGTAAGGGCCGCATGACCGTGACCGGCAACCTGCGCGACGTGATGAAGGAATCGATCTCGGCGGCGGCCTCTTACGTCCGCTCGCGGGCCATCGACTTCGGCATCGAGCCGCCGCTGTTCGACAAGCGCGACATCCACGTCCACGTGCCGGAGGGCGCCACGCCGAAGGATGGTCCGTCGGCCGGCGTTGCGATGGTGACGGCGATCGTGTCGGTGCTCACCGGCATCCCGGTTCGCGCCGATGTGGCGATGACCGGCGAGGTGACGCTGCGCGGCAGGGTGCTGCCGATCGGCGGCCTGAAGGAGAAGCTGCTTGCCGCGTTGCGCGGCGGCATCAAGAAAGTGCTGATCCCGGAAGACAACGCCAAGGATCTGGCGGAGATTCCGGACAATGTGAAGAACAATATGGAGATCATTCCGGTCTCGCGGGTCGGCGAGGTGTTGAGGCACGCGCTGGTCCGGATGCCGGAGCCGATCGAATGGGTCGAGCCTGTCAATCCGCCGGCTGCGGTGGATACCGGAGACGATGCCGGCAAGTCGCTCGCTCATTAGAATCTTCTGACATTGCAGCGCACAAGGAGAGAGCCGGGCTTCCAGCCCGGCTTTTTCGTGGGAAAAAGCCCCGAAAAAGGCGAAAAAAGCCCGGAATTCTGCGGTTTTCGGCTTGGGTTCCGCAGCGGTTCTTTCTAAAGTCCGTTTCCTGCCGGATGAGTCGTAAGTTCCGGTTTTCTCATGGAAGGGAATTTTGATGAACAAGAACGAACTGGTGTCCGCTGTCGCCGACGCCGCAAGCATTTCGAAGGCTGACGCGCAGTCTGCCGTCGATGCGGTGTTCTCCGTGATCACTGGCGAACTGAAGAAGGGCGGCGATGTCCGGCTTGTCGGCTTCGGAAATTTCACCGTGTCAAAACGCGCTGCTTCGACCGGCCGCAACCCGCAGACCGGCGCGGAAGTGAAGATTCCGGCGCGTACCGTGCCGAAGTTTTCGGCCGGCAAGGGCCTGAAGGACGCGGTCAACTAAGACCTTTTTTCTTTTAAAATCAGATGAGCCGGGCTTGCCCGGCTCTTCTTTTTGGATCGGCTGTCGCTGTGCAGGAGCTTCAGGCCGTCGGCGCGTCGGCCCGCATCAGGCCCTCCTGCTTGAGATCCGCCCACAGAGCGGACGGGATTTTGACGTCAAGCAGCGCGCGATTGCTTTCGACCTCGGCCGGCCGCTGGCCGCCAGGGATCACCGACATGACGGAAGGATGCTGCAGCGGGAACTGCAGGGCAGCCTCGATCAGGCGTACGCCATGGCGCTTGCAGACCGCCTCGATGCTGGCCACGCGCTCGAGCACATCCTGCGGCGCCTCCGTATAGTTGTAGAAAGCGCCGGGCTTCGGCCCCGTCGCCAGGATGCCGGAATTGTAGGGGCCGCCGAGAACGATGCCGATGCCTCGCTTCTCGCAGAGCGGCAGGAAGGTGGCAAGCGCCTCCTGCTCGAGCAGTGTATAGCGGCCGGCGAGCAGGAAGAGGTCGAAGTCGCCGCGCTCGGCGAGCGTCTGGCAGACCTGCCATTCATTGATGCCGCCGCCGAAGGCCCTGATCACGCCCTGGTCGCGCAGCGCAAGCAGGCCGTAATAGCCCGACGACATGAACTCCTCGATGCGCCGGTCCGACGCCTCCTTGCTGCCATGGGTGAAGATGTCGACATCGTGCACGTAGAGGATGTCGATGCGGTCCACCCCGAGGCGCTCCAGCGAGGCCTCGAAGGAGCGCATCACGCCGTCATAGCTGTAGTCGTAGACTTCCTTGCGTGAGGGCGTCTCGAAGAACTTGCCGATGCCGGTGCGCTGGTCGGGCGGCGAGACGCGCAAGAGGCGGCCGACCTTGCTCGACAGCACATAATCGTCGCGCTTCTTGCCGCGGAGAAATGGGTTGAGCCGGGTTTCCGAGAGGCCGAGCCCGTAGAGGGGCGCGGTGTCGAAGTAGCGGCAGCCGGTCTTCCAGGCCGCCTCCAGCGTGGCCTGGGCATCTTCATCGGAGACAGCGCGGTAGAGATTGCCGAGCGGCGCGGTGCCGAAGCCAAGCTCGGTGAAGGTGATGCCATTGCCGATGCGGTCGAAATACCGTGTCTTCATATCCTCAAATGTCCCGGATCGATTTGTCTGACACGACACTATCACGGTGGTGGCACAGCAAAAGCGCCGAGGCTCGTTGGACACGAATTTTCGCGGTGATAGCATGAACAAAAACAAGTGTTTCGCGGCAGAGGCGATCGCGGATCCGCATGCCTGTTCAACCCTCGGCGCGGAGGTGAATTGTGATGACGCAAGCCGGACCGCAGATGTTCGAAACCGCGCTGGATGAGCTTGGCGCCGTGGTGAGGCACATCGATGACGGCCGGATCGATGCCGCCTGCAAGATGCTTGCCGGCGCCGGCAAAATCGTCGCCTATGGCTGCGGCCGCGAGGCCTTGCAGGTCAAAGGCTTCGCTATGCGGCTTTATCATCTGGGCTTGCCTGTCTCGGTTGTCGGAGACATGACCACGCCGCCGCTCGGGCAGGGCGATGTCTTGCTTGCGAGCTCCGGACCGGGCGAGACCACCACCGTGCTCGCCTTGATGCGCGTTGCCCGCGCCGCCGGCGCGAAGGTGCTGCTGCTCACCGCTGAACCGGCGGGCAGCGCGGCGAAGCTTGCCGACTTTACGCTGCTCGTTCCGGCCCAGACCATGGCCAGCGACCAGGGCGCCGCCAGGACCTCGGTGCTGCCGATGGGCTCGCTGTTCGAGGGCGCGCTTTTCCTGCTGTTCGAAGTGATGGTGCTGAAGCTCAAGGCGCTCACCGGCGCGACCCCGGAAGCGATGCGCGCCCGGCATACCAACATGGAGTAAGGGTCAATGCGCTACGAATTGATGCTGCCGCACCAGATCCGCAAGGCGATCGAGGAGAACTGGCCGGTTGCGCTCCCGCTCGGCGTGCTCGAATACCATGGCGAGCACATGGCGGTCGGCATGGACACGCTGGCCGTGATCAAGACGCTGGAGCTCTTCGAGAAGGAGAGGGACATCGTTATCCTGCCGCCCTTCTATTATGGCGCGGCGAGCTATGCCGTGGAGCCGCCGGAAGGCAGCGGCTCGGTGCAGGTCGGCGGTCCGGTGCTGGCGCCTTTCGCAGAAGAACTGTTCTACGGCCTGTTGCGCATCGGCTTCCGCAACATCCACGCCATTATCCATCACCAGACCGAGAATTTTGTCGCCGGCATGCCGACCGATCTCGCCTTCAAGACGGCCGGCCGGCAGGCGATCTTCCGGTTTCTGGAAAAGGAACGCGGCGAGGGCTGGTGGGGCTCCGACAAGATGGCCGACTATTATGCCGGCCACGCCCAGGGCGAGAACGTCTTCAACTGGGTGCAGGTGCATCCGCTTATGCCGGCCGCCATGAACGGCAAATATCCGTTCGACCATGCCGGGATCGGCGAGACGTCGCTGATGCTGGCGCTATGTCCCGAGGCGGTGGATGCCGGCCATTTCGCGGACAACAAGGGCTGGTACACGAAGAGCGCGCCGGAGGCTTCGGCCGAGCTGGGGCAAAAGGGCGTCGCGATGATCCTCGACCATTTGCGCGCGACGCTCAGGGGCTGACGTCCCTGATGTTTGCGGTCCGAACGGAGGAATGCTTCCGTCTATATATTAGCAAATACGAATAATATATAATGGCTCCAACTATGCCGTTGGGCCCTTGGACGTGCACGCGGTCGGAAAACGACGCATGGCAAGCTTGGCAGGCGTGATCGCCACGGCTGCAGCACTTCAGGATGTTTCTGCGTTTGCGCACAGCGCCAGTAGCGGCTGGACCTATCCGCCGGCGTGCTGTCACGGCGATTCAATGACAGGCGAATGCAGTAGCATCCCGGGCACAACTGTTACGCCGACGCCGGATGGCTACGTGATCATCTTGCGACCGGGAGATCATCGGAAGGTCACTCACCAGGACCGCTATTTTGTCCCCTACGACAGTGTCATTCCGTCCGGCGACGATAATTTTCACATTTGCTTGCATCCGAGCGAGGAGCACGAAAACTGCTTCTTCGCGCCGGCGGAGACGATGTAGTGACATACGACGCGGACGTTGCGTGCGGTGTAGTTACTTCACCGAACCGGCCGTCATGCCCATGATCAGATAGCGCTCCAGCGCGATGCCGATGATCGCCAGCGGCGCGATCGCAGCCGTGGCGAGGGCGGCCATCGACCACCAGTTGATGCCTTGCGAGCCGGTCTGGCTCGCCACCATGACAGGGATGGTCTTGGCGTCGGTCGATGTCAAAAGCGCAGCGAAGAAATACTCGTTCCAGCAGAGCACCATCGCCAGGATGAAGGCGGCGACCATGCCGGGAAGCGCGATCGGCATGACGATGCGGAAGAAGGCGCCCCAGATCGACAGGCCGTCGACAAGTGCTGCCTCCTCGAGCTCGACGGGAATGGAGTTGAACTGGTCGCGCATGATCCAGATGACGATCGGCAGCACCATCAGCGTGTAGAGCAGCACGAGCCCGATGCGTGTGTCGAGCAGCGCCACTTCGCGGTAGAGCACCAGGAAGGGCAGCGCCAGCACGACCGGCGGCAGGATCAACTGCGACAGGAAGAAGAAGGAGATGTCCTCGTTCTTGAACCAGGCGAAGTGATAGCGGTAGCGGGTCAGGCCATAGGCAGCGAGGCTGCCGATGATGATGGCAAGGCTCGACGCGCCGACCGAGGTGATGACCGAATTCATGAAGCGCTTGAGGAACTCGTCGCGCACGGTCGATGTCTCAAAGATCGAATCCGGCGACAGGCCGAGCGAGCGCCAGCCTTTCCAGTCAGGCTGGAAGTCGATGAAGGGGATGAGGTGGCCTTGCGTGACGTCGACCGCCGATTTGAAGGACGTGGTTATCGTCCAGTAGATCGGGAACAGGCAGACGAAGGACCAGAACACCAGCGCGCCATAGATGAAGACGCGGCTGGTGATGAAGGCCGCCGGCGAGCGGATTTCGGAAACGGTGTATTCGGTGGTCTGGACGCTCATGATGCCGCTCAGTTCACGTTGCGCACAAAACGGCCGGCGATCTTCAGCAGCCAGGTGACGAACACCACGATGATGATCAGGTAGACCATGGCGAGCATGGTGCCGTAGCCGACATTCGAACGGTCGCGATACTCGCGGTAGATGAAGCTCGAGACCGAATCCGTGGCGCCGCCGGGGCCGCCGGACGTCACCGTGATGATGATGTCGGCAAGCTTGAGCTTGAAGATGATGCGCAGGATCACCGCCGTCAGCGACACCGGCAGCATCAGCGGGAAGGTGACTTGCCAGAAGGTCTGCCAAGGGTTCGCGCCGTCGACGCGCGCCGCCTCGATCACCTCGCGCGACATTGCCTGCAGACCGGCGAGCAGCATGATCATCATGAACGGAATGAAGGTCCAGGCGTCGAGCACCATGATGGAGATGCGCGCGACGATCGGGTCAGAGAAGAAGGCGGGATTGTCCCAGCCGAGATGCCGCGCCAGCGTCGAAGCCGGTCCGAAACGGTATTCCATCAGCGATTTACCGACCATCCAGGAGACAGCGACCGGCGACAGCATCAGCGGCAGCAGGAAGACGACGCGGAAGAGTTTTCTGGCGCGGATCTGCGCGTTGAGCAGCAGCGCCAGTCCGAAAGCGATGACGTATTCGACCAGCACCGCCAGCACATAGAGCACCATGTTGAACAGCGCGTTGCGGTAGTAGGGATCGCCCAGCATCTCCCAGAAATTGTCGAGTCCGTTGAACCTGCGACCGGAGAACGAGCTGAGGTTCCAGTCGGTCAGCGCGATGTAGAAACCGAACAGCGTCGGGAAGATCACCATGGCGATGGTGAAGAGCAGCGCCGGCAGCAGGAACAGCGCCCGCTGCCCGTCCTCGCCGCGCGTCAGCACCTGCCAGGCGCCGAGCGCCACGCCCCACAGCACATAGGCATAGACGACCGGACGCCAGGTATAGAAGCCAATCGCGTCGACCTCGGTCTTGTAGAGGATCTGCACCACGATCATCGCCAGCAGCCCGAGCGTCGCGGCGATCAGCAGGGCCCACCCGAGGCGCTTGCGGCCGGCCGGGATCAGATCGGCCGTTGTAGAATCTGCCGGCCACGCATTCGCGGTCGAAGTCTGCTCAGCCACGCCTCTCGCCTCTACCTTTTGTTTTGACGCAATTCCGGAACGGAAAACCGTTTCACACTTTTCCTGCAATTGCTCCAAGCCCGAATGACCGGGCAAGCCCATCAACATGCGGCCCGGCGACGAGGTGTCGCCGGGCCGCGACTTTCTCCTGAAGCAGCCTACATGCCGAGCGAGGCTTTGTAGAGCTTGATCTGGTTCTCGCGGCCGATCTGGTCGGTCAGCTTCTCCCAGGCGGCGGCGATGGCATCGGCGCCTTCCTGCGCCTTCATCTTGCCGGCGAAGGTGTTGGCCAGGATGTCCTCGGCGGCGCTGTAGTACTGGAAGATGCCGGGGATACGCGGCTCGATCGCAGCGTTCGGATGGTTGTAGGAGTCGCCCTCCGACTTCAGATACGAGGTGATGAAGGCCTCGTCATAGCCCGCCGCTACCCATTCCGGAATGTTGAAGTGGGAGTTGCGGTAGGGCTGGAAGCCCGAAGGATAGGCCGCGCACCACAGCGACAGATCCTTGCCGCCGAGATGGGCTGCCGCCGACCAGGCCGCCTTCTTCTTCTTCTCGTCGCTGTCGACGCGGGCCATGACATACACGCCCCAGCCGAGATAGGCGCAGTTCGGCGAATAGTTCGGGCCGCTGGCGAGCTTGTCCCACTTGCCGGTCTTGGAGTTATAGACGTCGTCCGAACCCGGCAGGATCGAGAAACCGGTGACGTCGCCGATGACCGAGGAGTCGTTGGTCTTGACGTTGGAGCCGATATCGCCCCACCACGGGATCATCGAGCCGGTGCCGGCCAGGAACTGCTGGAAGCCGGTGGTGTTCGGATCGGCATTGATCTGGTCCGGCGGCTCCGAGGGCAGGGCGTCGATCACGTCCTGGATCGCCCGCACCCAGGCCGGGTTGTTGATGCGCGGCTTCATCGTGTCGGCATCGAACAGCCAAGCCTTGTCGTCAGGATGCTTGGCATAGGCAGAGGCGCGGCTCCCAAGGAAGTAGAAGCCGAAGCCGCCCCAGGGTTTTGGCGCATCGAGATAGCCGTAGACGTCCTGGCCCTTGAACTTCTTGCCCTTGAGGAATTTGGTGACGGCCTGGACCTGCTGCCAGGTCTTCGGCACGCCCCATTCGCCCTGACCTCCGCTGTCCTTCCATTGCTTGGCCAGATCCGGATCGGAGAACACGTCGGTACGGTAGTTGAAGTTGTGCGTGTCGCCGTCGATGGTGACGCGGTACTGCTTGCCGTCCCACGTGCCGACCGGCGGCTTCAGGTAGTTGACCAGATCGTCCATGTCTACCTGCTTCTTGACCCAGTCGGGCATCTCCGAGGTGAGGCCCTTGCCGCAGACATCGCCTTCGAAGGGCGCGCCCATCTCGATAATGTCGAAGTCGACGGTCTTCGTTGCGATCGACTGCTGTAGGCGGGCGTTGTAGTCGGCCTGGGCAAGGTCGATCCAGCTGATCTTGGCGCCGGTATAGGCCTCCCACGGCTTCAGGAAGCCGCGGAACAGCACGTTATGGAGGTTCTGGTTGTTGAGGCCCATGAAGGTGAGCTGAACGCCGGCGAACTCACCCTCCTTGACGTTGGCCTTGGTTGCTCCCAGGCAAAGCTCGCCGACTTTCTGGAAGTCGGCATCTGTCGGCTGGCCCTTGCCGACGCCCGGGATCTGCAGGATTTTCGCGCGCAGATCATCTGCGGCCGCGGCCGGCTTGGTCAGCGCGCCGAGCCCGGCGCTGGACGCCGCGGCGAGCGCTGCCATGCTGGCCGCGCCCTTCAGCACATCGCGGCGGGTCGCCCCGGCGCGCACCAGTTTTTCGTAAAGATCGACTCTCATCGCAAGGTTCCTCCCAGAACTTCAGTCGTGAATTGATTTGCCAATCTCTCGGACGCCGAAACGTCTGCGGTTCTCCTATACCATAGGTGGACGTGGGACCCCACCCTGCGTCGCCTGGAGCTCCGATTTCCGGAAAAAGGACCGGCTGTCGGATTGGCACTCGCCACTATTCGCGTAATCGATTACCTTGTCAACAAGGATGGCTTTTTATCGATAAGATACTGACTTGCCCTTGCCGTTGGCAATGGCTAGCTTCACCGAAAGAGGTAGGGGAGACGATGGCTCAAGTCGCAATCACCAATGTGGCCAAGGCATTCGGAACCGTCAAGGTTCTGCATGACGTTAGCGTGGACATCGCTGACGGCCAGTTCGTCGTGCTGGTCGGCCCCTCGGGGTGCGGCAAGTCCACGCTCTTGAGGATGGTGGCGGGACTGGAGAGCGTTTCCGGCGGCACGGTTTCGATCGGCGACCGCGTCGTCAACAACCTGCCGCCGGCAAAACGCGACATTGCCATGGTGTTCCAGAACTACGCGCTCTATCCGCATAAGACGGTGGAGCAGAACATGGCCTTCGCGCTGAAGCTGCGCGGCACCGATCCGGCCGTCGTCGCCGAGCGGGTGAAGCGAGCGGCCGACATCCTCGACCTCAATCCCTATCTCAAGCGCTATCCGCGCCAGCTTTCCGGCGGCCAGCGCCAGCGCGTCGCCATGGGCCGCGCCATCGTGCGCAATCCGCAAGTGTTCCTGTTCGACGAACCGCTTTCCAACCTCGACGCCAAGCTGCGCGTGCAGATGCGCACCGAGATCAAGGAACTGCACCAGCGGCTGAAGACCACCACCATCTACGTCACCCACGACCAGATCGAGGCCATGACCATGGCCGACAAGATCGTAGTCATGCGCGACGGCCGCATCGAGCAGATCGGCGCGCCGCTGGAGCTGTTCGACCGGCCGGCCAACCTGTTCGTCGCCGGTTTCATCGGCTCGCCGGCGATGAACCTGCTCAAGGGCACGGTGAAGAAGGGTGAGAAGCCGGTGGTCGACATAGCGGGCTCGGCCTTTCCAATGCCTACCAGCATAACGGCTGCGGACGGCCAGGCTGTCGTCTATGGCGTGCGCCCGGAGCATCTGGAGATCCATCCCGAGGGCGTCGCATCCACGATTTCGGTGGTCGAACCGACAGGCTCGGAGACGCTGGTGTTCGTGCGCTTCGGTGAAGGCGAGATGGTGGCGCTGTTCCGTGAGCGCCACGACTTCAAGCCGGGCGATACGCTGAAGCTCAGACCGCGCCTCGACCACGTCCATCTCTTCGACGCAGGGACCGGCAAGCGGCTCTGACCGTAAACAGACTTCCAAGAGGAAACCATGCTCAAAGGGATCAATCCGCTGCTCAATGCCGATGTGCTCCAGGCGCTGCGGGCCATGGGCCACGGCGATGACCTGATCATCGCCGACACCAATTTCCCATCCGACTCCGTCGCGAAGCAGACGGTGCTCGGCAAGCTGCTGCGCATCGATGCGCCGGCAGCCGATGTGGTGAAGGCCGTGCTGTCGCTCTATCCGCTGGACAGCTTCGTCAACGATGCTGCCGCGCGCATGGAGATCGTCGGCAAGCCGAACGAGATCCCGCCGGTACAGAAGGAAGTGCAGAAGGAGATTGACGCAGCCGAGGGCAAGCCCTGGCCGATGATCTCGATCGAGCGCTACGCCTTCTACGAGCGCGCCAAGAAGGCCTATTGCGTCATCCAGACCGGCGAGCGCCGCTTCTATGGTTGCTTCGCCTTCCGGAAGGGCGTCATTCCGCCGGATGCGGAGTAGGAAGATGGCCGCCGGCAAGCCTGTTGTCATCCTAGGCGTCTTCGTCGCCGACACCGCCTATCGCGCCAACCGCCAGCCGCGCATGGGCGAAACGATCCTCGGCAATTCGTTCAAGCTCGGACCGGGCGGCAAGGGCTCGAACCAGGCGGTGGCGGCCGGCAAGCTCGGCGCCGACATCACCTTCCTGACGAGACTCGGCGTCGATGCCTTCGCCGACATGGCCAAGCAGACGTGGAACGGTGCGGGCGTGACGAGCGCGGTCATCGACACGCCCGACAGCTACACCGGCGCGGCCTATATTTTTGTGGAGGAGGGCACCGGCAACAACGCCATCATCGTCAGCCCGGGTGCGGCGATGCTGATCTCGCCCGCCGATATCGAGGCGCATGCCGATCTGATCCGGTCGGCCGGCGTCTTCGTCACCCAGCTCGAGCAGCCGATCGCTGCGGCTGTGAAGGCGCTTGAGATCGCACGCGAAGCAGGGGTGACGACCATCCTCAACCCGGCGCCGGCCGCTACCCTGCCGGACAGCATCTACGCGCTCTGCGACTACGTCACGCCCAACGAGTCCGAGGTCGAAGGGCTGACCGGTATCACCGTCTCTTCGGTCGATGATGCCCGCCGTGCCGCCGACGCGCTGCTGGCGAAGGGCGTCGGCGCCGTCATCGTGACGCTCGGCGAGAAAGGCGCGCTGCTGCACACCAAGGACCGTTCCGATCATGTCGGCGCG
This sequence comes from Mesorhizobium album, assembly GCF_033977205.1. NCBI lineage: Bacteria > Pseudomonadati > Pseudomonadota > Alphaproteobacteria > Hyphomicrobiales > Phyllobacteriaceae > Mesorhizobium > Mesorhizobium album. The sequence goes on from NZ_JAVIIW010000009.1 coordinate 30,876, forward strand.
GTCAATGCCGGCCCGGTGGTCGAGACCACGGGAGCGGGCGACGCCTTCAATGGCGGCCTGGCAGCGGCACTTGCCAGGGGCATCGAGCCGCTGGAGGCCGTGCGCTTTGCCTGCGCGGTCGCCGGCATTTCGGTGACCCGTCCGGGCACGGCTCCGTCCATGCCGACGCTCCAGGAGGTCGAGGCGCTGCTGGCGAGGGCTTGAGACGCCTCGCTGCAGTTACGACTTGGCGGTTTCACCGTTCGGAACGCAAACCGAGCGAACGCGTTCACTGTGCTGACCAATACTAGGCGGCGCCGGTTCCGGAACGGTGAGATGAAAAAGCCTTATGAGAAGCCCACGCTTGTGAAGCGCCAAAAGCTCACCGCGCGAACCGCCCAGATTGTCGCCTCGGGCGTGATATTGGGCGAGTGATCAGCGAACTCTAAAGAATCTTGCTGGTCAGTTCCAGCATCGTCGTTCCACCCTGCTCGCTGCCGGGGATATGCACGACGCGCATGACGCGAAGGTCCCTGGCCGATCCTTCGATCAGCATGGAGACGCTTTCACCCACCCGGGGCAGCTCCTGGAACGCGAGCTCGTCGACGTCCCTGGCGTCGTCAATCGAAACGCGACATCTCACAGCCATCTGTCTCTCCCATCCTTGCGCCCTCGGGCTGAACGAGGCAATGGCGCAATGGGTTCCGGGAATAGCCCGGCCTGCTTTGGCGGATAAGATCGGCACATAACAGCAAGCCGGGCTGCGCACCGGCGTTGGGCTGGGGGGCGGGGTAGCCGGCGCAGGGGGAAAGTGTTTGTTCGCCGGCGATTCGGCAATTGCATCAGAGGTCTGATTCTGGGCGCAATGGTCTTAGAGAGCCGGGCCCTAGAGGGCCGGACCCAACCGAATGGCGCTTCCGTCAGAGAAGCGCGACAGGCGAAAGCGGGTGAGATCGTGGCCGATCTCGTTCCCCTGGATCAGGTCGGAGACGACCCGACCGATTCCAGGCCCAATGCCGAAGCCATGGCCGCTCATGCCCGTTGCGACGGTCAGGCCGCTGATCGCCTGGACGCGATCCACCACGGGGACGACGTCCGGCATTGCGTCGATCATGCCGGCCCAGCTTGCCTTCAGGCGGACCGGCCCGAGCTGCGGGAAAAGGCGACTGAAATTGCGTTCGATCGAACGGAGGCCGGAGCGCTCGGCGGCCGGATTGAGCACCCGCATCGTTTCGAAGGGACTTTGGCAATCCGGCGTCCAGTGACGCGGCGTCGACCAACTATCCGGATAGCCCGCCGGCGCGGCCGGTGAATAGCGCGACCCGAAAGGATTGGCCATGAGGGCGCGAAGGTATTTCGTCGCGTGCCGGAATGCGTCAGGCCCCAGGTGGAGCAAATGACTGCCTCCCGGGGCGAGCGTGTATCCGCCATCCTGTCTGCGCCTGAAGGCGATACGCTCTCCTGAGGCGGCACCTGCATGGATTTCAGGCATCGGCTCCGTCGCAGCGGCGGTCGACCTGACGCTGAGCTGAGGAATGGAAACTCCGTGTCTTTTCAGGAAGAGGGAAGACCACGCGCCGCCGGCGAGAAGAACGCTGGAAGTCTCGATGTGACCCGCCTCGGTCCACACCCCGCTGACCCTGCCGGCCGAAATCTCGAGGGTTCGCGCCGCGCAATTCTCTACGATCTTGACGCCTTTGCGGACGGCAAGCCGAGCAAGCGCGGGCACGGCCATCCAAGGCTCGGCCCGCATGTCGGAAGGCGTTGTCATCGCGCCCTTGAAGCTGCGCGACATGCCCTTGATGAGACCCGCGGTTTCTTGTGCGTTCAGAAGGCGGGTATCGATCTTATGGGCAGCAGCGATCTTCATGAACCTTTCGAAGCCGGCTAGTTCGCGGTCCGAGCTTGCAAGGTAAGTCACACCTGTCTGCTTCAGGCCGATGTCTTCGCCGCATTCTTCAGCCAGTTGCCGCCAATGACGGGATGCCTCGATCACGATCGGCAGCTCATCCGCATCGCGTCCCTGCTTGCGGATCCATCCCCAATTGCGGGAGGACTGCTCAGCCGCAACCCGTCCCTTTTCGACCAGCGTCACGGAGATGTTCCGCCGCGCAAGAAAAAGGGCTGTCGTCACACCGATTATGCCGCCGCCGACAATCACCACGTCGGACTTTTTCGGTGGAGGACCGGGATATTGAATCGGGTCCGCTTCGGAGAACGGGAAATTGGGCAAGGGGCGCATCCTGAAAAAAACCGACGACAGCTATGGCCTGCCGGCGGCCGGCTTTCTTGAGGCAGTTCTGGGGAAGGTAGAGCACAGCTGCCTAGGGCGGCACCGGTATTCAAATTGAAAGTGAGCCCCCTTCCGACCCAAAGATCGGAACAAAAGACTCTGCATTGCCAAGGAGTTGGAAATGGCGCGAGTGACGGGGCTCGAACCCGCGACCTCCGGCGTGACAGGCCGGCACTCTAACCGACTGAGCTACACCCGCGCACTGACGAGCACGTGTCAGGCGTGTTCGTCGTTGGGGCGCTGGATAAGGGGTTCGTTTGCGGGTGTCAAGCGCGGCATGTGAGCATAACAGCAAACTGGAGAAGGTTTTTTGACAAGCGCGGCGGCACCGGGCAAATCCCCTTGCCACCAGAACAGCCGCCCGTTCATTGGGCCTTGCGAATAGAGCCCTAACTGCTTAAAGGTCCGGCCCGGAGCGGGCGATTAGCTCAGTTGGTAGAGCGCTTCGTTTACACCGAAGATGTCGGCGGTTCGAGTCCGTCATCGCCCACCAATTCCCCGGCAGAGGGCTTGCAGTCGAGCCTCCCAGACGCAGAGGCCTGGATACTCTTGTCACGATCTCTGCTTGCACCGAAGACAGTCATCCAGCGGCCCAAGGCCCCAGCTTGCGAAGCTGCCCGTTGGGCGGAACTCACGAAAGCCCAGCACGCAGGGAGGCAATCATGGCATTCAAGCTGATGAGCCCTGCATTTGACAACGGGACACTCATCCCAGGGAAGGAGGTCGCGGTGCCGCATTACGAACTGCGTCACATATGCGCCAGCGACCGCGAGCCGGCCGCTACCAAGGCATCTGGATATACCGCGCGGCTGGCCGCGGGCTGCATAGCTGACATGTGCCGCAAGCAGCGGCTGATTGGCTCCCCTCATGCCTTGTTTCTTCTGGCGGGTACAGGAAGCCTAGTTTCAAATATAAATATAGTGCGCCGCAACAAAATGTTGCACTGCAGGTAATACTGCCACATACTGCCCTCGCAGTTCTGGGGCGCGGGCGAGGGATCATCGTCAACCGGAAGGATCAGGAAATGTCCAAGACCGCCGACAAGCCCACCGAAACCGCCGAAATTCCGACGGTCGACCCCGGCAAGGCCACCGATCAACTTCGTGCAGTCGCCGAAAAGGGCGTGGAGCAGTCGAAAGAAGCTCTTGCGAAATTCCAATCGGGTGCTGAAGACGCCCGGAAGGCACTCGAGTCGACCGTCGAAACCGCGAAGTCGGTCGGCAACGAGCTGTCGCTGAAGATGATCGCCGCATTGCGCGCCAATGCCGAAGCTGATTTCTCGCACGTCGAGGCTCTGGTCCGAGCGAAGTCGCTGCCAGAAGTTTTTGAGCTGCAGACGACCTTCCTGCGCAAGCGCGTCGAAATGGGTGTCGCGCAAGCCAGGGAATTTCAGGAACTCACTACCAAAGCGGCGACCGACGTTTCCAAGCCGGTCAAAGACGCCTTCGAGAAAGTGCTGCAGGATCTCAAGGCCGCCTAATTTTTCAAGCGACCGGAAATACGTGCGAATCGGAACGCAGGAGATCGAGATCTCCTCGCCGATCTTCTTCTGTGTGGCGCGCCAGCGCGGCGATGGCTGATCACGGCTCCGCGTTGGCGCTTTGAGGATGGTCCTCGATACCGCCAAGATAACTGTTCCTATCGAGCCCTGGCCGCGGATCGTGGGAGCGTGTCCAGCACGCTGGCGATCGCGCTGAAAAGTGCGCAGGCCAGCGCTTTCCGTCGGGCTGCTCGAATTCACAAGTTCCTGCGAAGAGGGCAATGGCCAGGCGTGGATCAGCGAGTCGAGATGGCGTGACACTGCACCATACGCACTCGAAGCCGTCCGCAGCCGGCGCGCGGGCGGGGGGCGAAAGCCAAGCTTGTGCAAAACGGATGCGGTAAGAAAACCTGGGGTGGCATGCCAGGTTCCATTTCAGGCATGCCATCCCAGCCAGTTCCTTGCAAAGCGTACCTGGATCTCAGGCGGCTCGGAGGTGCCGCTCAGCGTCGCGTGCGGCGATTTTGGCAAGCGGCGCAAGGATCGCACTTTCGGCCTTCAGCGCGACGTCACCCAACGAGATGAGGCCCGTCATCCGTTTCTGCCGGTTGAGCACCGGAAGGTGATGCACCTGGCGCTCCTGCATTTGCCCAAGCGCCTGTTCCAGGGTCTGATCCTCGAAACAGAAGAATATGCCGGGCGACATCACCGCGCGGCATGTCAACTTATCGAGGCTCTCGCCGGCGGCCACGGCGCGGCAGGTGATGTCGCGATCCGTGATCATGCCAACGAGCCGATCGTTCTCGCCGATCGGCACGCAACCGATACCTTCGTCGCGCATGGCGCGCGCGACTTCCCGTATCGGCGTATCGGGGGAGTACCAACGCACTTTCCCCGTCATCGCTTCCTTTACCAGCATGGTCGCCTCCATGTGGCCTGGTCCCATCGGGATCGCGGACGGATGCAGCACAAGAGACAGGACCTGGCAATGTCATTGCTGCGGACAATTCCGCTCGCGAAGTCCTGCAAATGACTATGCACCCGGACGAGGCGGTCTGGCCAGACTCTATTCGGGCCAGTCTGATCCGAAATGATGAGCGGGTCGACCTCGGCAATAGCAGGCTCATGTCGGGAGCACGCCTCGTGGGCATACGCACAACTCGAAGCGGTCGGCCTGACGAAGACCAACCTCAGGCCGATGCGGCACATCGCGTCAGCCAGAAATCTCGGCCTTCGGGCAGAAGCTGGCCGTTATCGTCGACGATGGTCGTCCCGCTGATGCAGCTGGCGTCGTCGGAGACCAGGAACAAGAGGCGTTGGCGACGTCGCGCGGTTGCGCAGCGTCGCCATCAATCCAGCCTCAAGCGGCAAACCCGGAGCATCTATGGCTGCAGTCTGCCGGGCCGCCCGCGGCCGAGCGCGCCGTCGGCGCGGGCCTGCAGGTAGGCATAAATATCGTCCACATAGGGTGCGAAGTTGGGATCGCCGGCAAAGCCTTTCATCGCCGAGCCGCCTTCAGCACGGCCGCCGAGCACGGCTCGACGGAAGGCTTCGATGTCGGGTAGCCGGCCGACCAGGGACGGCGCGAAGGTCGATCCCACGCCGTCTGGGCCGTGACAGCGATCGCAGCCCGCATGGTAACGCCTGAAACCGTCATAGGTCCGCGCATCGACCTTGCCGTCCACGACCCTGTAGAACTTGCCGGGAGCGGCGGCATCCTGCGCCGATGCGCCGGCGCCGACAGCGAAGCTCAGGACTGCGGGGCAAAAGATTTGCAGCAGGCCAGCCATCGTCAGTAACATCATCGGCCAAGAGTGTGGGAGCGCAGGTCGTTCCATCGCGATCCTTCGCGCCCCCATCTGCCCCGCCAGCATCTCATAGTGTTGGCCTAGGCCGCCTTCATGGCGCGGTGGCCGATACCGTCGTCGGTTGCGCGCTGTCCAGCGACAGGTCGTTCTCCATGGCGGTTGCCGGAACCAAGGTCGGGTCGCTGACCAGCAGCGCCTTGCCGTCCCGCACTATTTCGAAATCGATCGACGGCTGACCGACGGCCTGCGGCACGGAGATCGTCATGCGCTGGCCCGCCGCGAGCGTGGACACGACGCGGACCGGCTGCTGCTCGACCCCGGAAGCCATGGTCGCGACGACCCGGTAACCGTCCTGCTCGACCGTGTAATAGACGGCGCCGCTGAAGCTGCCGAGCTGGATGCTATGGCCGCTGCCTGGCGCCAGTTCCGATGCCGCCGCGCCGCCCGTGGCAGTGAGCAGCGCAAATGCAAATGCGCTAAAACGTCTGGTCATCGATCTCTCCCTTCGGTTTAGCGAGTTCCCGGACAGGCAGGCTGCCCGGGATTTCAGCTGATCTGAGCCTACGCGCCGCGGCCTTCGCGCACATCGGTACGATCACCCAAATTTCGGCTGTAGCCCTCCTAATTTCGCTGGATCAGGGCGCGGCGGTGGAGAGCAGCCACGGCTCGCCGCGCAGCCTGAGCAGCACTTCCATCCGGTTGGCGGCGTTGAATTTGCCGAGCACCGCCGAAACCTGGTGCTCCACCGTGCGCGGCGATCGCGACAGGGTGCGGGCGACCTCCTTGTTGCTCTTGCCCTCCGCGATCAGGGCGAGCACCTGCTGCTCGTGCTGCGTGAGCCCGAGCGGGTGCTGGCGGGCGGCGGTGTAAGGACCCCGGCGCATCTTCGGCAGCCGGCCGGCGACGCCCAGGCGCTGCGCCAGCTTGCGTGCCAGCATCACGGCAGGACGCGCCTCGAGTTCCTCCAGCGTGGTCACGGCGCTGGCCAAGGCCATCGCGGCGTCGGCGCCCCGCACCTGCATCAGTGCCAGCGCCGCCTCGTAGGGAAGGCCGAGGCGCTCCCACTCCTTGGCTGCCGCCGACGGATCGCCGCCAATTTCGACGGCGCGGCGCCACGGAATGCGTGTCGTCGGCGCAGGCAGCGGCTCCCCCATCCCGCATCGCCGCCACCAGACAGCCAGTTCGCCGAGGTCGGACGGGCGGAAACTGTTGAGGTCCATCGCGGCCAGCGCCGTTAGCTGCTCATGGCCGGCGGCGCGATCCTCGGTTAGCCAGGCGGCCTCGGTCAGCGCCAAGCGGACCGGCACTATGCGTTGCAGCTCGCCCGTCGGCAGTCCTTCCTCCAGCGCCTGCTGCAGCAGGGCAGGGCCGCCGGGTTCGCCCAGCCGCACGCGCACCCTGCCAAGCACGGTGAGCGCCGGTAGGTGCATGACCACCGGCAGGCGTTTCAGTTTCATGACGCCTTGGGCTATGGTCTCGGCGTCGCGAAAGCGGCCCTGTTCCATGCGAAGCTGCGCCTGCCGGCCGAGCAGATACTGCGCCGGCGAATCAAGATCGTGCCGGGCGGCGAACACGATGCCTTCGGAAAGCAGCCGTTCGGCCAACGCAAAGTCCTTGGACACCACCGCATATTCGGCATAGTTGGTGTAGGCCCGCGCTGCATGGTCGTGGAACCCGTGCTCGAGCGCGAGCGCCAGGCTTTCCTCCATTCGTTCGCGGCCGCCCGGACGGTCGTCGAACAAGAGCGAGGTGCCGACATTGTTGAGCGCATGCACGCGCGTTTCGACTTCGCCCAACTGATCGGCCAGCGCGATCGCGCGCAGGCCCCATTCGATCGCGTCGTCGAAGCGGTAGTGCAGCATGTGCAGCTGCGAGCAGGTGCTGTAGGCCATCGCCAGTTCCGGCCCGGGCGGCAGGTTCTCCACCTCGCGCACCGCCTCGTTGGCGAAGTGCTCCGCCTGCTCGCCCTCGCCGCGGCGCCAATGCAGCCTGGAGAGGTTGCGCAGGTTGAGGCTGATCTTGTCGGGGCGTCCAAGCTCGCGCCAGAGCTGAATGGCGCGATGGCGCGCCTCGATGATCGTGTCATAGACCTGCAGCGCCAGTCCGGCCTCGTAGGCCCAGGATTCGTAAAGCTGGGCGGCCTCGGCCGGCGAAGCCTGCGCGATGTATTTGAGCGCCGTCGCCAAATGCGCGGCGGCTTCGCGATGCGCGCCCAGCCGCGCAGCCTGCGCCGCGGCCTGCGGCGCGAGTTCAAGGACGCGCGCGCCGTTGTCGGCGGCGGCGGCATGGTGCACCCGGCGTGCAAGCTGGGCATTTGCCTGCGCGGCCGGAAGCGCTGCTATCGCTGCCTCCACCTTGGCATGAAGCGACCGCTGAAGACTGGGCGACAGCCGCTCGAGCGTCGCCTGTCTGGCAAGCTCGTGGCGGAAGGTCAGCGCCCCCAGAGCGTCCCGCCGCAGCAATCCGCGGGCTACGCAGCGGTCCACGACAGTGTCGGCCTCGGCGCCGAGAAGGGCGCGGATCAGCCACGGCTCCACGCTGCCCGGCTCGATGCTCATCATCTCCAGCACCTCGCGCTCGCCGCCCGTCAGGCGCGACAGGCGCGACCACACCGCGTCGCGTATCGAATCCGGAACATGGCCCGGTTCCGCCTCGCTGCTCGCCAGAAGCTCGGAGACGAAGAAGGGGTTGCCCCCGGTGATCTGGTAAAGATCGGCGCCGGCGCGATCCGACTGCGCGGCAAGTTTCATGACCGCCTGGGGCGAAAGCGGCTTCAACGATATGCGGGCCAGCGATGCCGCCGGCAGGTCGCCCCTAATATGCGTGAGCGGATGGTCGGCGACCAGTTCGTCGCTGCGCGCGCTGAGCACCAGCATGGCAGGAAGCACGGAGATGCGTCGGCCGAGATATCTGATGAGATCGAGAGTTGCGTTATCCGCCCAATGCACGTCCTCGAAAATGAGCACCGTCATTCCCCTGGCGTGCTGAAGCGCATTCAGCAGCGCGGGAAAGAGCCGCTCTGGCGCGGCCCCCTGGTCGAGCAACGCCGCGACCTCGGGGTCGAGCGCCTGCGCCATGTCCTGCAGGGGACCGAGCGGACGCGGGGTGAACAGCGCCTCGCACCAGCCCCACAGCACGCGGCAACCTGCGTCCACCCGCCCAGCGAATTCCTGCAGGAGGGAAGTCTTGCCGATGCCCGCTTCGCCTTCGAGCAGGACGATACCGCCGCGGCCGTCGACGGCACTGGCCGCGGTCGCCAACAAGGTTTTAAGCGGACCCTCTCGCTCGAGCAGCATCGGGAGCAACCCTTTGCCTGATGCATGCCAGCCAAGAATGCTCTACCAGCTTGCGACATGCACAAAACAGGACAGTGAAGCGCCTCACAAAAGGCCGCCCGAACGCGACGCGCTTCGAGCTGCGAGTGTACAGCAACAAGGCCTGCTTTCCAGCTTTACATTAGGAATACTTAAAATGGGGCCGAATCCCGGCAGGCTCGATCACTTCCCGATGACCGGCGTTATGAAGGACAGCAATCACGGCGGCGTCAGTCGGAAATCCTGGCCTTCGGGCAGCAGCTGACCGCCATCGACGACGATGGTGGTGCCGGTGATGTAGCTGGCGTCGTCCGAGGCCAGGAACAGGAAGGCGTTGGCGACGTCGCGCGGGGTGCCGAGACGCCCGAGCGGCACGGCGTCCTCCATGCTCTTGATGAAGGCGGCGTCGCGGTGCAGCCTCATGCCTTCGGTCAGGATGTTGCCGGGCTCGACGCCGTTGACGGTGATGCCGTAGCCGGAAAACTCCAGCGCCGCGGCGCGGATGAAGCCGTTGATGCCAGCCTTGCTGGCCGAATAATGGCCATGGCCGGGGCTGCTCACCTGCGGGCCGGTGATGGAGGAGGTGAAGAGCATGCGGCCGCTCTGCTGCGCCTTCATCGGCGTGAGCGCGGCGCGCGCGGCGTTGAAGCTGCCGCGCAGGTTGACGGCCATGACGCGGTCCCAGTCCTCCGGGCTGGTGTTCTCGATCAGCTGCCAGGGGTAGATGCCGGCATTCTGGACGATGATGTCGAGCCGGCCATGGCGTTCCAGCGCCAATGCCACAACGGCTTCCGCATCGGCCATTTTGGAGATGTCGGTGCGGATGAAGGCGGCACCCAACTCGTCGGCGGTCGCCTTGCCGGCTTCGGCTTCGCTGTCGGCGAGCACCAACTTGGCGCCTTCCTCGGCGAAGCGCTGCGCTATGCCCTTGCCGATACCGCGCGCGGCGCCGACGATCGCCGCCACCTTGCCGTCGATGCGTCCTGTCATGCGAGCCGTCCTGTCATGCGAGTCTTTGGCGAATGGTTTGCTTGAAAGCGTCGAGCAGCACGGCGGCCAGCACCAAGAGGCCATGGATGACCTGGGTGAAATTGGCCGGCAGGCCCATGAGATTGATGGCGGTGTTGATGGCCGACAGAAGCAGCACACCGGCATAGACGCCGGGCAGCGTGCCGACGCCGCCCTTCAGGCTGACGCCGCCGATGACGACGGCGGCGAAGGCGTTGAAGAGCAGGCCGACGCCGAGGTTGGCGGTCGCCCCGGAGGTACGGATGGCAAGCAGCCAGCCGGCAAGGCCGGCAATCGCGCCGGCAAGCACGAAGGCGATGATCAGGTTGCGGTTGACGCGGATGCCAGCGCGGAAGGTCGCGGTCTCGTTGCCGCCGATCATGACGAGATGCCGGCCGAACGGCGTCTTGGCGAGAATCAGCGAGAAGACCACGAAGCAGGCGACGGCGATCCAGGCGGTGAGCGGCAGGCCGGCGAGGCGCTGGATGCCGAACCAGCGTATGGCCGGCGCCAGATCCTGCGCCGAGCGTCCGCCGGAAACGACGAGCACCAGGCCACGTACCCAGATGTAGGAGGCCAGCGTGATGATGAAGGCGCTCATCTGCAGCCTGACGATGAGGAAGCCGTTCGCGACGCCGATGACGGCTCCGACCGCAACCGCGATGGCGAGCGACACCGGCACCATCAGCCAGTCCGGATGTAGCTGCAGGCCAAGGCCGATGCCCGACGAGCAGAACATGATGCCGACCGCCATGGCGCTGAGCGCGGCGACCGATTCGACCGACAGGTCCATGTGGCCCGCGATGATGACCAGCGCCAGGCCGATCGACATGACGCCGAGCACGCTCGAAGCCTCGATGATGTTGGCGAAGATGCCGAGCTGGAAGAAGTTGGGGATGAAGATCGAGAACACCGCCAGCACGAAGACCAGCATGAACCAGACGAGATTGTCGAGCACGAGCTCGAGACTATGGCGGGTGCGCGGACTCATGGGCCGATCCGGTTGACGTCGGGACGTGATGCGCGGCCACTCGGGCGGACGCGCCGCGGAGCTCCGGGCCGGAGGCCCGGAGCTCGATGGAAAGCCTATTCGACGGACTTGACTGTATCCGTCGGCGGCTTCTGATTGCCCCAGAAGGCGGGGTTGTCGACATTCGCCTTGGTGATCGCGGCGCCCGGGATCTTGATGTTCGGCCCCCAGGCCTCCTTGGTCACCACCGACTTCAGGCCGAGCACGTCATAGTCGCCAGGCTTGATCTCCTGCTTGTTGGCGACCTTGTCCATGAACATGGCGACCGCGGCGGCCTGCGCGTAGAGCGGTTGCTCGACCTCAACATTCAGCCAGCCCTTGCGGATCAGGTCGAGGCCGACCGGCGCGCCGTTCGAGCTCATCAGCATCACGTCGCCCGGCCTCTTGCCGGCGGCCTCCAGCGAGGCGACGGCGGCAACCGAAAGATGGGCGGCGTGGCTGAAGATCAGGTCGATGTCGGGATTGGCCAGGATCTGATCGGCGACGATCGTGCCGGCATTGCTCGCCTCCCACTGCATGGCGGGCAGCGAGATGATCTTGACGTCCGGAAACGCCTTCATCTTCTCCTCGAAGCCCTTCTGGATGTCGAGGGTGTAGGGATCGCCGGGATCGCCGAGAACCTGCAGGATCTTGCCCTTCACCGAGCCGTTCTTGGCCTTCAGCAGCGCTTCGGCCTGGTCGGCGGCGATGTGGCCGATCTCGACGGTGCCGGCGACGGAGGTGAAGTCGGACGGCGTCGCGGTGATCTGGCGGTCGAACTCGACCACCGGGATGCCGGCCGCGCGCGCCGCCTCCACTGACGGTTTCAGCGCGTTGAAATCGACGGCGGCGAGGATGATCGCCTTCGGCTTCAGCGCGATCACGTCGTTCATCTGCGATTGCTGAGCGTCGGTCTTGTTGTCGGCGTTCAGCGTCTTCATCTCGTAGCCGACCTGTTTCAGGAAGAGTTCCAGCGCGCTCACCGAGCCGGTCTGGAATTCGTCGAGCAGTGTCGGCACCAGGTAATAGACGGTACCCTTGGACTGGGCGAATGCCGGCGTGAGCGTGGCAACGGCCAGAGCCAGGATACCGAAGACAGAAAGTAGCAGTCGCTTCATGTCGTTCGCTCCTCTTGCGCCGGACCCCTCATTTGTCCCTCAGCCCGCCGGTCCGGCACCGGCGAGCGTCTCCCCGGTGATCATGTTGATCACCGCATCGGGACTTGTCTTGTTGCGGGCAACGTCTCCGGCCACCACGCCCTGGCGGATCACCACGATGCGGTCGGCGACCTGGAAGGCCTGCTGCATGATGTGGGTGATGATGACGACGCCGATGCCCTGGCTCGCCACCTGGCGGATCATGTCGAGGCCGCGGCGCGTCTGCTCGACGCCGAGCGCGGCGAAGGGTTCGTCGAGCAGCACCAGCTTGCCGCCCCAATGGACGAAGCGGTTGAGCTCGATCGCCTGCCGCTGGCCGCCCGAGAGATGCTCGACCTTGGTGCGCAGCGAGGGAATGCGCGTGCCGGCATTGGCTAGCGCCTTCGCCACTACCGCCTCCATGGCGCGCTCGTCGAGCACCGGAACGCCCAACACCTTGTGCGTGATCTCGCGCCCCATGAAGAAGTTGGCCACCACGTCGACATTGGTGCAGAGCGAGAGGTCCTGGTAGACGGTCTCGATGCCGGCGGCCTTGGCCTCGGCGGGAGATTTGGCGAGGAATTCCTTGCCTTCGAACAGCATGCGGCCGGAGGTCGGTTCGAGTCCGCCGGCGATGATCTTGACCAGCGTCGATTTGCCGGCGCCGTTGTCGCCGAGCAGCGCGACCACTTCGCCGCGCCCGATCGAAAAGCTGATGCCTTTCAGCGCCTGGATGGCGCCGTAGTTCTTGGCGACGTTGTCGAGGACCAGCAGGGGTTCGCTCATGCCGCGATGTCTCCGCCTTTCAGAGGGTCGCCCTCGCGCTGCCGCTTGGCGGTGAAGATCTGGCCGAAGCGGGGGGAAAGCACGCCGGAAACGGCAAGTGCGGCCGCACCCCGCAGCACCGCATGCTGGCCACCCCGGGCGACCAGGATGCGCGGCGTCGTGCGGTCCTTGCGGGCCGAGACCGAATTGTGCAGCGGTTCCGCCGATGCCGCCAGCCGCTCGAGCAAGGCAGGCGAAGCCAGTCCGCCGAGGACAATCGTTTCGGGGTCGAAGAGGTTTTCGATGATGGTGATGGCGTTGCGGAAGACCGGCGCGACCTCGGCAACCCACTCGGCATCATCGCCGCTCCAGCGGCCTCGCGCTTCCAGCGAGATGTAGCGTTCGAGGCAGCCGCGGTTGCCGCAGGGACAAAGCTCGCCGCCCGGAACGACCGGAATGTGGCCGATCTCGCCGGCATTGCCCCAGGCGCCGCGCAATACGCTGCCATCATGCAACATGGTGCCGCCAAGGCCGACCCCGAAGTAGAGATAGTAGCATTCGGAATGTTTCGTGCCGAGGCCGTAGAGGCGCTCGCCCATCGCGGCGGCGGCCATGTCGTTTTCGAAGAAGGCCGGCAGGCCGGTGACTGCGGTCAGCCGCTCGCGCAGCGGAACGTCCTGCCAGCCAGCCATGGTGGTCGGGCCGACGAAGCTCATCGGCTCGACACCGAACGGTCCCGGCAGCGCCATGCCGATGCCGATGACGCGGCCACCCGAGCGGCGGCCGGTCAATTCGGCGACCATGGCGCCGATTGCCTCGAATGCTTCATCGGGCGCCACATGGCTCGCCTCGCGATGCGCGCTTTCGATCACGTCACCGCTGAGGTTGATCAGCGCCGCGTCGATGCCGAGCGGGGTGAGGTGGATACCGACGGCATAACCGCCTTCCGGATTGACGCGCAGCGTTGCCGGCGGCAGGCCGCGGCCCTTCGGCTCCTCGCGAACTGACAGGATGTAACCCTGTTCCTCCAGTTCCCGCACGATGGTCGACACCGTCTGGACGGTGAGCCCGACATGCCGGGCGATATCGCCGCGGGCAATAGGGCCGAAGCGGCGGATGGACTCGAGCACAATGCGCCGATTGTACGGCCGCCCGAACTCCTGATTGGTTCCCCGCAACGCCATGCCTTGCGCTCCCTGCTGACGCAAGGTTCGCAGAGAAGATTTATTCAGTCAAATGGAATTCAAAAATATTTTTGGGTGCGGCCGAGGCCGTTCCGACTTCGCCGTCCGAGGCGGAGCAGGAGCGCGGCGCCGGCCTAGTATCGGATCACCCTGCGCTCGATCAGCACCACGATGCAGAACAGTGCGATCGACAACGACGACGACAGCACGATCGCCGCATAAAGGCGGTCGGACTGGTAGTTGAAGGTCGCCTGGATGATCAGCGCGCCAAGGCCTTTGTCCGAGCCGATCCATTCGCCGACAATGGCACCGATCACCGCGGTGGCCGAGGCGATGCGGAGCGAGGAGAACAGCATCGGCAGGGCGCGGGGCAGGCGCAGGTTCCAGAAAACCTCCGAGCGCGTCGCCGACAGCACCCGGAACAGCTCGTGCTCATTGTCGCTCGCGGAGTCCAAGCCGCGGATCATGTTCACCAGAGTTGGGAAGAAGCAGATCACCGCCGCGATGACGATCTTCGGCGTCATGCCGAGGCCGAAGATCAGGATGATGATCGGCGACAGCGCCAGGATCGGGATGGTGTTGAAGAACAGCACGATCGGGAAATAGGCGGCCTGCAGGATGCGGCTGTGCACAAAGAGCACGGCTAGTAGTACGGCGGCCAGGTTGCCGATGGCGAAGCCGGCCAGCGCCTCGATCAGCGTCGGTCTCAGGTTGTCGATGAGAAGCGGAAAATTCTTCTGGAAGACGCCGAAGATCGCCGTCGGCGTCGGCACGATGTAAGCCGGCACGCCAAGTAAGGGCAGCAGGTACTGCCAGACCAGCAGAATCGAAGCAGCGCCGAGAGCTGGCAGCGCAATCGTCATTTGCGGGGAAAGCGGTGCCGATCTCACGATGCGCGCTCCAGCGCAGTACGGAGTTCCGCCATGGCGGCGACAATCGCCGGATCCTCGCGCGAGCAGCGGTTGCCTTCCCGCTTGAACGGCCGCATGTCGAGATCCTTCACCACGCGCCCCGGATTGGCGGCAAGGACGATGACGCGCTCACCGAGATAGGCGGCTTCGGCGATGGAATGGGTGACGAAGAGGATCGTCGTGCCGGTGCGGCGCCAGAGCGAAAGCAATTCGTCATTCAGGCGGTCGCGCGTGATCTCGTCCAGGGCACCGAACGGCTCGTCCATCAACAGCAATTTTGGTTCGCTAAGCAGCGCTCGGGCGATCGCGACACGCTGGCGCTGGCCGCCGGAAAGCTGATGCGGCAGGCGTTCGCCGAGACCACTAAGCCCCATCAGTTCCAGCAGCTCTACGCTTCGGTCTTCTATCTTGCGCGTCAGACTGCGCTGACCGACGCCGAGCGGCAGCCGTACATTGTCGCGCACCGTGCGCCAGGGGAGCAGCGTCGAATCCTGGAAAACGAAGCCGACATCGCGGCGCGAGCGCACCGCGTGCGGTGTGGCGCCGAGCACACTGATCGTGCCGCCGAGCGGATCGAGCAAGTCGGCCACGACACGCAACAAGGTCGACTTGCCGCAACCGGACGGTCCGAGGATCGACAGGAAGGAGCCGGCCGCGACCGTAAGGTCGAGGCCGGAAAGCACTTTGACGGCCGTCTGCCGGCCGCCATAGCCGACATCGAGCTTGTTGGCTTCGATCGCGTTCGCCATCAGGCCGCGGGCGCGTCGAGCTTGGGTCGGTCGGCCGACGAGAGTTCCAGGATCTTGGTGGTGTAGACGTCCTTGGCAGCCGGGCGTCCGTTCGGATACTGGCCGACCTTGTCGAGCAGTGCCAATTGCTCTTCGATCGAGGCCGGATCGAACGTGCCCCAGCCATCCTTGGCGGTGGAGCCGTCGAAGGAAAGCTTGAGCACCAGGTTGACGGTCTTCTGCTCCCAGCCGAGGTCCATCTCTGGATAGGCGGCGACCATTTTCTTTACGGCTTCCTGCGGGTTGGCGTGCACCCAGCCCCAGCCCTTGCCGACGGCGCCGATGAACTTTGCCAGCGTTTCGGAGTCTTTCTCGATTGCCGCGTCGGTGGCGAAGTAGACATCGGCATAAGAGCTTAACCCGAGGTCGCGCACCAATAGGTCAATGCGATCGTTACCGACGACGCTGAGCGCTTGCGTGTTGGTGATCCAGCCGCCGATGGCGTCGACATCGCCGCGCACCAGCGGCGCCTTGTCAAAGCCGACATTGACGATGGTGACCTCGGACGGGTCGATGCCGTTCTTCGCCAGGATCTCGTCGATGACGAAACGCGCTGTCGGCTGAATGCCGATCTTCTTGCCCTTGAGGTCAGCGACATTGCGGATCGGCTTGCTTGGCTTTGAGGTCAGTGCATAGGGACCGGTGCGGAAACCGCAGGCGATGATCTTGACCGGCACGCCGCTGGCGCGCGCCGCATAGAGCTGCGGCGTTTCGGAAAATTGACCGAGCTGGGCAGCTCCAGAGACGACCGGCGGCACGGTCGAAGCGTTGGGGCCACCGGGGCTGAACTCAACCTCCAGGCCTGCATCCTTAAAATATCCGTTGGCGACAGCCGCGATGTCGCCGATCTGGCCGTTGGACATCAGCCAGTCATACTGGATGACGACCTTGCCGGCCGCCCTGGCGCCCGGCGTCAGCACCAGCTGCATGCCGGCTGACGCGGCCGCGACCGCTGCGAGGCCGGTCTTCACGAAGGCGCGGCGGTTCAATTGGTAGTCTCGGTTCCCACTCATTTTTCGCTCCTGTTGCAGACTTCTTCTTTCCAAGCGCCGCTCCCTCCGGCGCGGCGGCGTCTACGGCTGTTCGTCGTGGTGGTCGCCAGGGCCGCCGTCGAGCCAGGCGTAAAGCTCCCAGAGCGTGTCGTCCGGGTCGGTGAAATAGGCGCAGCGCGCATTCCAGACGTAGTTCTCGGGCGGGCCGTAGAAGCTCACGCCCTTGGCGCTCAGTTCGCCATGCAGCCGGTCGATGTCGGCCGGTGTGTCGAGCTGGACGGCGACGCAAACCTTGTGCGCATGGCGCGGCGATCTCAGGTTTGACACGCCGGTATGCTGGTTGATGTGGTCGAGCTCCCAGGCGGCAAGCGTCACGCCTTCGCCGTAGAAGTCGGCGAAGCCCTCGGCGCGGCGACGCAGGCGGAAGCCGAGTTTCTCGACATAGAACTCGACAGTACGCTCGATGTTCTCCACGAGCAGGCAGACATCGGAGATACGTGTGACGTTCGCCGGCATGGCTATTTCGCTCCGCTGGATTTCGGCAGCGGCAGCTTCACGCCGACGCGGTTGGCCGCGCCGATGATGTGCGCCCGCATCGCGGCTTCCGCCGCTGCGGGATCGCCCGCCACAAGGGCCTCGTAGATGCGCACATGCTCGCCGAGATTGATCTCGACGAGATTGTGCAGCGGGTTGGTCATGCGGGCATAGTGGATCGAGTGGCGGATCTGTTCGCAGACGAAGGAAATGAAGGTGTGGATGTAGCTGTTGCCGGTGGCGCGCGCGATCTCGCGATGGAACAACAGGTCGGCGTCGATGCTGCCTTCTTCCCAGCGCTCCTCGCCGCTCATGCGGTCGAGCGCCGCCTTGATAGAATCGAGATGCTCCTGTCCGCGGCGTGCCGCGGCGAGCGCCGCCGACTCGGCCTCGAGGATGCAGCGAAGCTCGAAGAGCCGCTCCATATTGTGCGTGTCCTTTAGCGCCTCGCGATCGATGCGGATCGCGGCCCTTTGTTCGGGCGCGAGCACGAAGGCGCCGATGCCTTGACGCGCCTCGATCATGCCGTCGGCCCGAAGCTGGGCGATCGCCTCGCGCACGACATTGCGGCTGACGCCGAATTTTTCGGAAAGCTCCTGCTCGGTCGGCAGCCGCGCGCCGGGGTTCAGCTCGCCGGATTCGATCTCGCGGCTGAGGAAGGCCGCGACCCGGTGCGGCAAGGTTTCGACGGTGCCGATGGCGGCCAGTCTTTGCTTCATGGGAAAATCTCCGTCGAGGGCAGCAGACAGCCGGGATTCATCAAACCCTTGGGATCGAGCGAGGTTTTCAGCGCGGTGACCATGCGGCGATGCGCCGGCGAGATCCCGGACCAGAATTCCCGACGGCGGCTGCGGCCGATACCGTGCTCAGCGCTGATCGAGCCGCCGAGATTGACGGCAATGTCATAGAGGCCCGCCGTGACCTCGGCGCCGCGCGTTCGAGCTTCAGCGCCGCCGAGACCGAGTGGCGGCAGCACGTTGAAATGGATGTTGCCGTCGCCGGCATGGCCATAGGCCAGCGGGATCCAGCCGGGATGTTCGAGGCTGACGAAGCGCCGCGACCGATCGATCAGGGCAGGGACATCGGAAATGCGCACCGACAGGTCGGTGCGCACATGATAGCCGCGCTTGGCCTGGCCTTCGACCAGTCCCTCGCGGATCGCCCAGAAGGTCTTGGCTTGGGTGCTGCTGGTCGCGAGGACTGTGTCGGCCACTAAGCCGCCCTCCATTGCATCGGCAAGAAAACTGGCGAGCACGCCGCTGAGGTCGATGGTCGGTCCCGAGGACAATTCGATCAGCACGTGGACTGGTGCCGCGACAGGCGCCGTCATTCCCGGATCGACCAACTGGGCCAACGCGATGCATTCCGAACCGATGATCTCGAAAGCGGAGATCAGATCGGAGCAGGCCCGGCGCGCCCGGTTGAACAGCGTGACGGCTGCCTCGAACGAGGCAAGGCCGAGATAGGCCGTCTCGACGCGGGCCGGTTTTGGGAACAACTTGACCTCGACACCCGTGATGATGCCAAGCGTGCCTCCGAGCCGATGAAAAGCTGCTTCAGATCATAGCCGCTGTTGTTCTTGCGCAGGCCGGAGAAGCCGCTCCACAGCTCGCCGTCGGCGAGCACGACTTCCAGCCCGAGGATCAGATCGCGCGCCATGCCGTAGCGCAAGACATTGACGCCGCCGGCATTAGTTGCGGCATTGCCGCCGATCTGGCAGCTGCCTTGCGCGCCGAGCGCCAGCGGAAACAGGCAGTCTTCGGCCTCGCTCGCATCCTTGATCGTTTGCAGCACGCAGCCTGCGTCCGCCTGAAGTGTGAAATTCTCAGGATCGATCCGGCGGATGGCGTTCAGCCGCTCCAAGCTGACGACGACCAAGCCGGTGCCGTTGCCATCGATGGCGCCCGAAACCAGTCCGGTGTTCCCGCCCTGCGGGATGACGCCGAGGTTCAACTCGCTGCACAGTCGCAGCAAGGCCTGTGCCTCGGCAACCGACGCGGGCCGCAGCACGGCGAGGGCGCTGCCCCGATAGTCGCCCGTCCAATCGCCGAGGTATTTCGCCATTCCTGCTGGCTCGGCAGTCAACCCATTGCGCCCGACGGCACCTTCTAGGGCGCCGAGTATCTGAGGCGAGAGACTGTGAATGGTCATCAGCGGCGCAATCGGTGTCAGGCGATAGGGTGATACATATCATCCTACAACTTAGGCCGAGTCAATCCGCAAGGTCTTCTCGCAAGTCAAACTGTGGATGGACACAGCTTGCGGGCGTGCGACTGCGCTAAAGGTACTGCGCGAGCTTCTTGCCGACGGCGAGGAAGCGTAGCGGGTCGACCGCCTCGCCGTTGTGGCGCACTTCGTAGTGGAGATGCGGGCCGGTCGAGCGGCCGCTGCTGCCGGTCTTGCCGATCACGTCGCCGGCGGTGAGCTTCTGGCCGACGGTGACGTCGATTTCGCTCAGATGCCCATAGCGGGTGGCAAAGCCGTTGCCGTGGTCGACCTCGACCATGCGGCCATAACCGCCGTTCCAGCCGGCCTTGGTGACGACGCCGGCGGCCGTGACCTTGGCCGGCATGCCAATCGGCGCCCGGAAATCCATTCCCGTATGCAGGGCGGCCGTGCCGAGGATCGGGTCGGTGCGCACGCCGAACGGACTGGTCACGGTACGGCCAGGGGCAGGGTTGGTGAGCGGCAGCTTGCGCGCTTCCTTCTTGACTTGATCAAGCGCGTCAAGAGCTTCGTCCAGCTCCTTGACCTTGCTGTCGAAAATCATCGAGGAATCGAGCGGCACCAGCGGCCCGCCGACATCGTTCTTGTCGAGCTCTGTGTCGACCGGCAGCCCGGCGGCCTGCAGCGCCTGCGAGATCGCGTCCGCATTGCGGTAGGCGTTGTCGGCAAGCGTGGTGATGCGGGTAAGCTGCTGGCTCTCGATGGCCTTGAGCGAAGCGTTGATCGAGACGAACAGCTTGTCGGCACGATCCGCGGCCGTTTCGTTGTCGAGCGGATCCGACCGTGTCGACCACAGCGAGAAAGGCCTAGTGTCGCCAGCGCTCAAGGATGCGACGGAGTAGGTCGGGACCTGCGAAAGGCTGCCGGTGATCTCGGCGTGCTCGTCGGCCTTCGTCGGTGTATCGTTCGCGGCGGGCGCATCACCGACCTCGTTTTCGGCGCGTTCGATGATCGGCCCGAGCCGGCCATGGCGCTGGCTGAGCTGGGTCTGCCTGGCCAGCAACTCGCTCACCTTGGTTTCCATGAGCTGCTGGTCGAGAAGCTGGCGGCTGGTGATGCGGTCCACTTGGGCGCGAAGCGCGGAGATGCGGTCTTCATAGGCCTGCTGCATGCGCGCCTGCCTGGCTGTGGTGGCGCCGATCAGATCGTCGCGCAGCACCAGGTAGGAGGTGGCGAGCAGATAGCCGATAGCGATCGCTGCGAGAGCGGATCCGATGAATGCTGCAAGCCAAGGTCGGATGGTGAAATGCCTGATCTCGTTGCCCCGGGCGATAATGACCGTGTGGGGTTCCTTGCGCCTGCCGAAGACCGCCGACTGACCGTTTGATTTCACGGGACCAAGCTTTCGTTACGACACCAACGACAGGTCCGAATTACACATTATTAGGGTTAACAAAGCTTTGCCGGTCCGACAGCCTCGGTAACGAATGCCGCACTGCGGGAGGCAGGTTTCGACGAGGGTCGGCCGGCAGCGCCCGGACAGTCAGAGGGCGCGCACCGCCTCCAGCACCTCTTCGGCATGGCCCTTGACGCGCACCTGACGCCATACGCGGGCGATGCGTCCGTCCTTGCCGATCAGGAAGGTGGCGCGCTCGACGCCCATATATTTGCGGCCGTACATGGTCTTCTCGACCCACAGATGATAGGCCTCGATCACCTTGCGCTCCTCGTCGGCGACGAGATCGACGGTGAGATCGTACTTCGCCTTGAATTTGTCGTGTTTTTTTACGCTATCGGGAGACAGTCCGATCACCACGGCGCCGGCCTTCTCGAATTCCGGCTTCAACTGCGAGAAGCCGATCGCCTCGTTGGTGCAGCTTGTAGTGTCGTCCTGCGGATAGAAGTAGAGTACGACAGGTTTTCCTCGGAATGCGGCGAGGCTGAGGGAGCCGCCGCCGTCGCGCGGAAGATCGAATTGCGGCGCAACGTCGCCCACGTCGAGATCAGCCATGTCGATGCCCTTGTTTGCGGTTACGCGCGCGAGAGAGCATCGATATAACGTGAAGCGGGGATTCGTCCACGACGAGTTCGTCATAACGGAATATTGCGTGGATCAGGAGCAACCGCAGCACGAGAAGATCAGGTTCAGGCGTGACGAGATCACCGACCTGGGGACGTTTCCGTCCGCGTGCAGCGTACCGCCGCTCGGCCGTGCTTCTGTGCGTCGCCGCTTCCGCATCATCGGCCGGGTGTTTGCCGGGCTCTGCGCGCTGATGCTTCTGGCGGCTGGCGGCGTCTACGCACTCGGCACGTCGGGCATTGGCACGGAGCGGCTTCGCGCCGAAGCGGAGACGGCAATCGAGAAGCTGGCCGGCGTCGATGTCGACGTCACCGTCGGGTCGGCGCGGCTGACGCTCGACGGATCGAGCTTCATCGCCCTGCAGGTCAGCGACGTTAGTCTGAAGACGGCCGACGGCGAGCCGATGGCCGATGTCGGCCGCGTCCGCTTCGGCATGCGCCTGCTGCCGCTGCTGTCAGGCGAGGTCCGGCTGACCAGCGCCAGGTTTTCCGACGCCCACATCATGGTTACCTCAATGCCGTCCGGACGCGGCGACTGGACCGCGGCCCTGCGCAACGAGGATGGTCTCGTCGATCCCGAGAAGGTGTCGGCTGCGGTGTTTTCCGGCGTCAACGAGGCGCTGGATGCTGTGCGCGAGGATTCGATGCGCCAGATCGATCTGCGCAATGTCGAATTCGAATTGCCGGGGGGCGGGCTGGTCAGCCGCGTGACCGTGGCCGAGGGCACGGTGGAGCAGACAGGCACGGGCAAGATGCAGCTCTCATATGATGCCGATGTCGATGGCCGGCACGTCGCCTTGACCGCTAGCGCGGCCCGCGATCCGGGCGCGAGGCGGATTGCGTCTCTCGACGCCAGCCTTCAATTGGCCGATGGCGGGGCAAACCTGGTCGAGGAGAGCTCTGGCGACGGCAACGCCACCGCTCAGGGCGGCAGGCTCGGTTCGGTAGCGCTGAAGCTCTCGGGCGCCGAGGCGTTCGGCGAAACGCCTTCGCGGCTCACGGCATCGCTGTCGCTCGGCGACTCGGTGCTCGACCTCGGCTCGCGCGGGCTGCTGCCGGCCGATGTCGATGCCAACGCCACGCTGGTGGCGGGGTCGAACAAGATTTCGATCGACAAGCTGCTGATCAAGACCGGTCGCTCGACCTTCGATTTCGCCGGCTCTATCGGGCCGAAGCCGGCAGCCCCAGACGAGGAGCCGTCCTATCGATACGACCTCACCAGCGACGGCTCAACGCTTGCGCCTTCGGAATCGCCGGAGCCGGCGCTCCAGTTCCTGGCTCGCATCGCCGGCGTCTATCAGACCAAGAGCCGCAAGCTCGTCGCCGAGCAGATCGGCGTACGCTCCGGTGGCTCGAGCGAAGTGCTAGGGACGGCTTCGCTTGCCTTCATCGACAACGGTCCGCCGGGTGTTTCGCTTTCGCTCAATGTCCACGACATGCCGGTCTCGCATGTCAAACAGTTGTGGCCATGGTTCTCCGCCCGCAATGCCCGGCTTTGGGTGCTCGACAACCTGTTTGGCGGCCGCGTGGTCGACGCCAACCTGCAGTTCCAGGTCGTGCCGGGGCGGCTTGGCAACGGCGTGCCGCTTTCCGGCGACGAGGTGTTCGGCCGCTTCCAGATCGACGGCTCGCGCTTCGACACGGCGGGCCGCATCCCGCCGATCCGCGATGCCGTCGGCGTCGTCGCTTTCCACGGTAACGACGTCGACATATCGCTCTCCTCGGGCAGCGTCTACATGCCGAGCGGCCGCACCGTGGCGGCAAGCGGCGGCACGCTGACGGTGAAGGCGGCGAACCGCCCGCCGGTCATCGGCGCGCTCGACATCGACGTTGCCGGCGAAGCGCCGGCGATCGCCGAGCTTGCCTCCTACGAGCCGATCAACGCCATGCGCCATGTCGGCCTTGCGCCGGAGGATTTGACCGGCACAGTCACCGGCCATGTGCGGGCCGACATTCCGTTGACCTCCGGTGTCGATACTTCGACCCTCGATTGGCAGGTCGCGCTCGACTACCAGGGCCTTTCGCTCGCCAAGCCGTTCGAGGACCAGACGGTAACGGATGCAGACGGCTCGATCACCGTCAGCCCCGGCCGCGCTGTCATATCGGCCGGAGCCAAGCTGAACGGCATTCCGGCGGAGCTCGATCTGGTCGAGCCGCTCGAGGACAACGGGCCGCCACGCAGCCGCAAGGTCGCGCTGGTGCTCGACGACAAGACGCGCGATGCGACGATGCCCGGCCTGTCGCAGCTGCTTTCCGGAACCGTCAAGGTGGCGATCGACAGGAGCGGCGAGGGCAGCCAGAGCGTCTCGGCCGACCTGACCAACGCCAAGCTCGACATCCCTTGGGCAGGCTGGAGCAAGGGAGCAGGCATTCCGGCCAAGGCCACCTTCACCATGGCGAAGTCCGGCAGCACCACCACGCTGTCGGATTTCAACCTAGATGGGAAAAGCTTTTCGATCGACGGCGACGTGACGCTGGTCAACGGGGCGCTGTCGCAGGCTCGCTTCAGCAAGGTTGCGCTCAACAGGGGCGACGACGTCGCCGTCTCGGTGAAGCGATCGGGCAAGAGCTACGCGGTCGATGTCAGCGGCGAGTCGCTCGACGCTCGTTCCCTGATCAAGCAGTTCACCTCCGACGTCGACACGGCCACGAAGGGCGCCGGCGCCGACGCGATCTCGGTCAGCGCCGACGTAAAATCGCTTACCGGCTTCCACGACGAGGTGCTGTCGAATCTGAAGCTGGCGTACAGCGCCGCCGGCTCCCGGGTCAATGGGCTCGATGTCAGCGCAACCGCAAGCTCCGGTGCCGCGATCACGGTCAGGAACAGCACCGGCGATGAGGGCCGATCGCTCAGGATGAAATCGGCCGATGCCGGCGCCATCCTGCGTTTCCTCAACATCTACGAGCACATGGAGGGCGGGGCGATCACGCTGTCGCTCGCGGGCGCCGCCGACGGGCCGATGAAGGGGCAGGTCGACGCCAGCAATTTCTACGTCGTCAACGAACCGAAGCTCGCTTCGATCGTCTCGACCAAGCCGGCCGGCGATACGCGCAGCCTCAATCAGGCGGTGAGGGCCGATATCGACACCTCAAGGGTGCAGTTCGAACGCGGCTTTGCCGAGATCGACAAGGGCTCGGGCTATCTCAGGCTGACAAACGGATTGCTGCGCGGTCCGCGC
Organism: Mesorhizobium album; assembly: GCF_033977205.1. Classification (NCBI taxonomy): domain Bacteria; kingdom Pseudomonadati; phylum Pseudomonadota; class Alphaproteobacteria; order Hyphomicrobiales; family Phyllobacteriaceae; genus Mesorhizobium; species Mesorhizobium album. The sequence continues at coordinate 55,501 of NZ_JAVIIW010000009.1, forward strand.
ATCGGCACCACCTTCCAGGGCACGCTTTACGACCAGGACAACAACATGGACATGACCGGCACCTTCATGCCGGTCTATGGGCTGAACCGCATATTCGGCGAACTGCCGCTGTTCGGCCCGCTGCTCGGCAACGGCCGCGACCGCGGCCTGATCGGCGTCACCTACCGCCTGCGCGGCAATGCCAACAAGCCGACGCTCAACATCAACCCATTGTCCGTGGTGGCGCCCGGAATATTCCGTTCGATCTTCGAATATCGGTAGCGCGGCGGTTATGCCGCCCGCACCAGGACGTGCTTCTTCCTGCCGAGCGAGAGCTTTGCGACACCCTCCGCGCCCAGATCCTGAAGCGTCACCATGCGCCGGTCGTCCGTGACCGGCTGGTCGTTGAGGCGCACCGCGCCGCCCTGGACGTGCCGTCTCGCCTCGCCATTGGAAGCCGCGAGGCCGGCGGTCACGAACAGCGACAGGATGCCGATGCCGGCCTCGAGATCGGCCTTGGCCACTTCCACGCTCGGCAGTTTGTCGGCAAGCGCGCCTTCCTCGAAGGTCTTGCGCGCGGTCTCGGCAGCCGTTTCGGCCGCCTCCCGGCCGTGCAGCATGGCGGTGATCTCGGTGGCGAGGATTTTCTTCGCCTCGTTGATTTCCGATCCGCCGAGCTTTTCGAGGCGCGCGACCTCGGTGAGAGGCAGTGTCGTATAGAGCTTCAGGAAGCGGCCGACATCGGCGTCCTCGGTGTTGCGCCAGTACTGCCAGAACTCGTAAGGGCTCAGCATATCCGCATCGAGCCAGACCGCGCCCGAAGCCGACTTGCCCATCTTGGCGCCGGACGAGGTGGTGAGCAGCGGCGTGGTCATCGCAAACAGCTGCACGCCTTCCATGCGGTGGCCGAGGTCGATGCCGTTGACGATGTTACCCCACTGGTCGGAACCACCCATCTGCAGCCGGCAGCCGACGCGCTTGTAGAGCTCGACGAAGTCGTAGGCCTGCAAGATCATGTAGTTGAATTCGAGGAACGACAGCGACTGCTCGCGGTCGAGCCTGAGCTTCACGGAATCGAAAGCGAGCATGCGGTTGACGGAGAAATGCCGGCCGACATCGCGCAGGAAATTGACGTAGTTGATCTCCATCAGCCAGTCGGCGTTGTTGACCATGATGGCTTCGCCGGCGCCGCTGCCGAATTTGAGGTAGGGCGAGAAATTGCGGCGGATGCCGACGAGATTGTCTTCGATGTCCTGCGGCGTCAGCAGCTTGCGCGCCTCGTCCTTGAAAGACGGGTCGCCGATCATCGAGGTGCCGCCGCCCATCAGGGCGATCGGCCGGTGGCCGGTCTGCTGCAGCCAGTGGAGCATCATGATCTGGATCAGCGATCCGGCATGCAAGCTTTTCGCCGTCGCGTCGAAACCGATATAGGCGCTCACTGTTTCCTTGGCGAAAAGCTGGTCGAGGCCAGTTTCATCCGAAATCTGATGGATGAAGCCGCGCTCGCTCATGATGCGCAGGAAATCGGATTTGAAGGCGGACATCTTTGCTTCCCGGAGATCGCCCGGCAATTGGCCGAGCCTGACGTGAAGGGGCGCGTTTAGCATCCAAGCGCGATCAGCAAAAGTGGTTTCCGGTTTTGCGTTCGATCGCGCACGATCCGGCGCGTCCTTGCTTCGTCGCTTTTGCTGGCGTAATGAGGCGCCCGCGCAAGGGCAGCGCGCCGCAAGCGCCGCGACGGGGCCATCCCGCAATCTCAGATCGGACAAGCTCCCGCGATGAACAGGAACTATCTCATCCTCTTTCTGTTCAGCATCCTTATGACCGTCAGCGGGCTGGCAAGCCTGCCGCCGGTCGACCGCGATGAAGCCCGCTTCGTCCAGGCGACCAAGCAGATGGTCGAGACCGGCGATTATATCGACATCCGTCTGCAGGATCAGACGCGCTACAAGAAGCCGGTCGGCATCTATTGGCTGCAATCGGCGGCGGTCGCCCTGAGCGGCGAGGGGGCTGGGGCGCCGATCTGGGTCTATCGACTGGTTTCCATGCTGGGCATCGCGTTCGCCGTCGTCGGCATCGGGTGGACAGGCACAAAGCTCTTCGGCGCCGATGCCGGCCTGGCCGCCGGCCTGATGATGGCGGCGATCTTCGCCACCGCCTTCGAAGGCCGCAACGCCAAGACCGACGCCATGCTGCTCGCCTGCTGCGTGGCCGCCCAAGGCGCGCTGGCGCAGATCTATCTGGCCGCGCGCCGCAAGGAGCCGGTCGCCGGCCATCTACCGTGGATCTTCTGGATCGCGCAGGGGCTGGGCATCCTGATCAAGGGACCGGTGACACCGCTCTTGTCGCTGCTGACGGCCGCCGCGCTGTTCGCCTTCGAACGCGATTGGCGCTGGCTTTTGAAGCTGAAACTGGTGCGCGGCATCATCATCGTCCTCGTCATCGTGCTACCCTGGCTAATCCTCATCAGCTGGAAGAGCGGCGGCGCCTTCTTCCAGGAGGCGGTCGGCAAGGACATGCTGAACAAGGTGGCGCAAGGCGAGGAATCGCACGGCCTGCCGCCGGGTTTTTACATGCTCACCTATTCGCTGTTCATGTGGCCCTTCGGCCTGATCGCAGTCGGTGCAGGCCTGCAGGCGATTAACCGCTTCTGGGACGATCCGCGCCTGCGCTTCTGCCTCGCCTGGTACATCCCATTCTGGCTGGTGTTCGAGGCGATCCCGACCAAGCTGCCGCATTACGTCATGCCTGCCTATCCGGGTATGGCGCTGCTGATCGGCTGGCTGCTCACCTTGCCGGCGGACAAGGCCAACGCGCCGCTCAAGCGCTGGCAGACCTGGCTGTGGTGGTCGACAGCCTTCGGCGTTGTCGTCGTGTCGATCGGGCTAGCCGCGGTGTGCATCGGGGCGCCGATCTATTTAACCAAGGCGTTTTCTTGGTGGAGCATTCCGGCGGCGATCGCCGCGCTCGTCACCGGCTATTTGGCCTTCCCGCGCCAATTGCAGGTTCCGCTCGGGCGCATAGCGGCGATCGCCATTGGCGCCGGCATCACCTTCAGCCTGTTGTTCGGCGTCATTGCGCCGTCGCTGAAGCCGATCTGGCTGAGCCCTGCCATCAAGGCAGCGGTCGATGCCAATCGCCTCTGCGATACCACCGTGCTCGCCTCGTCTCCCTATCACGAGCCAAGCCTTGTCTTCTTGGTCGGCACCAATACCGTGCTGACCGATGTCGACGGAGTCGCAAAGCACCTTCTTGCCGATCCGGCCTGCGCGCTGGGGCTCGCCCCGGTCAAGGAAGAGCAGAAGCTCAACGAGTTGCTTGCCGGGCAGGGCAAAGCGGCCAAGCGCCTTACCGAGATTGACGGGGTCAATTATTCGTCAGGAGACAAGCTGGCGCTCGGCCTTTATCGGGTGGCCCCTTGAGGAATAGCGTCAGGCCTCGAACGACCCTATAGGCTCAGCCATGTCCGCCGTCGCCCTTTACCGCCGCTCGCTCGGCAACTTCCGCGACACGATTGCTATCGTGAGGCGGCGCTTTGCCGTTCGCCCGGCGCGCTATCCGGAGATCCCCTGGCTGGTTTGGGTCGCTGCATGGCTTCTGCTTGCCGTAGCCGTCGGCCTCAGCCTGGACAGCGCCGCCGGCAGGATGCGGGGAGAGTGGACGCCCACCTTTGTCCGTTTCACCGATTTCTTCACAGATTTCGGCCTGGGCGGCTGGTATCTCATCCCTGCGGCTCTCTGCCTGATCGCGGCCAATCTGACGGACTGGCGCAGCCTTTCCCGGCGATCGCGCCTGCTCGTCTACAACTGGACCTGCTTCGCCTTCCTGGTGCTCTGCGCGGTCGGCCTTTCCGGGCTGGCGGTCAATCTCTTGAAGTACGGCATCGGCCGCGCCCGGCCGCTCTATTTCGACAGCTTCGGGGTTCTATCCCTGCATCCCCTCGCCATGGATGCGCGCTTCGCCGGCTTTCCGTCCGGCCATGCCACGACGATGGGGGCGGTGTTCGGGATACTGCTGCTGCTCTTCCCTAGGCGCTGGTATATCGCGCTGGCGGTCACCGGCTGCATCGCTTCGACGCGAGTCTTCGTCGGCGCGCATTATCCGAGCGACACGGTGGCCGGCTTCGGGCTCGGGCTTGCCTTCGCTATCGTCTCGGGGATGGTCTTCGCGCGGCTCGGTTTCATCTTCCGCCGGCCGTCGTCGACAAGGCCGGTGCCGAAGCGCACGTTCCGGCTGCTGTCTTCCAGCGGGTCGACGGGTAAATCATCGGCGGCAGGGCGGAGCCGCGAGCAACTGTCGGCTGACCGCCCATAGATAACGCCTAAGAGCGTGCGAAGGCCTATCTCAGCCGCTTCGGCCGCGGATCGGCCAGCTCGCCCGCCAGCCGCCGGTCGAGATAGTCGGCGCATTCCTCGATCAGCAGTTCGGCGTGGTTGGCGAAGAAATGGTTCGCGCCGGGGATCGTCTTCTGCGTGATGGTGATGCCCTTTTGCGTATGCAGCTTGTCGACCAGCGTCTGCACGTCCTTGGGCGGCGCCACCTTGTCGGCATCGCCATGGATGATCAGGCCGGACGACGGGCAGGGCGCCAGGAAGGAGAAATCGTAGGTATTGGGCTGCGGCGCGACCGAGATGAAGCCCTCGATCTCGGGCCGGCGCATCAGCAACTGCATGCCGATCCATGAGCCGAAGGAGTAGCCGGCGACCCAGCAGCTTTTGGAATCCGGATGCAGCGACTGCACCCAGTCGAGCGCGGCAGCCGCGTCCGACAGTTCGCCGGTGCCGTGGTCGAACTCGCCCTGGCTGCGGCCGATACCGCGGAAATTGAAGCGAAGCGTGGTGAAATCGCGCTTCTGGAACATATAGAAGAGGTCGTAGACGATCTTGTTGTTCATCGTGCCGCCGAATTGCGGGTGCGGATGCAGCACGATGGCGATCGGCGCGCTCTTTTCCTTCGAGGGCTGATAACGTCCCTCCAGGCGACCAGCCGGACCGGCGAAAATGACCTCAGGCATAAAATACTCCACGTGGCATACGAAGGCGCAAGCCTGGAACTCTTCCTTTGGCCCCAAGTCTTCTGTGGCCTTGACGCCGGGCAAGCGTCTTCCTAGAAGCTAGTTTAGAATTGTTCAAAACTGGGTGGCCGAACACATTCGTCCGGCCGCCCGCGCCGCAAGCCGGGTAAATAGGACGGCTTGCCTTGCAATTTCAAGGAAATAACGCGCTATCCTCGCGGAATGGCTGCTGACAGGATCGACTGAAGGAAAATGGCCGCAACTCGCGCCTATCTCGACTACAACGCCAGCGCGCCTCTGCTTCCAGAGGCACGCGCTGCGATGGTCGCCGCGCTCGATGCCGCCAATCCGTCATCGGTCCACGCCGAGGGCCGTGCGGCGCGCCGGCTGATCGAGGACGCCAGGCGCGACGTGGCGAGGCTGGTCAATGCCAGGCCCGAGCATGTCGTGTTCACGTCCGGCGCGACCGAAGCTGCATCGACGCTGCTTACCTGCGATTGGCAGATGGGGCGCGGCGCCATCCGCATGAGCCATCTTTACGTCTGCGAGGCCGACCATCCCTGCCTGCTGAGCGGCGGGCGCTTCCCGGCCGCGCAGGTGACGCGGCTCGGCGTCGATCGGAACGGCATTGCCGATCTCGAGGCGCTGACCAGCGCGCTCTTGGCGCATGACAAGACCGAGGGCCTGCCGCTGGTGGCGATCCATGCCGCCAACAACGAGACGGGCGTGATCCAGCCGATCGACCGCATCGCCGGGATCGTCAAGGAAGCGGGCGGCGTGCTGGTCGTCGACGCCGTCCAGGCGTCTGGGCGGATTCCGATAGATATTTCAGCCGGTTATGCCGACTACCTGATCCTGTCCTCGCACAAGATCGGCGGCCCGAAGGGCGTCGGCGCCATCGTCGCTCAGGCCGACCTGATGATGCCGAAACCGCTGATCAATGGCGGCGGCCAGGAAAAAGGCCATCGCGCCGGCACCGAGAATCTTCCCGGCATCGCCGGCTTCGGCGCCGCGGCGCGGGCCGCACTTGCCGCTCTGGAACACATCGGCGCGATCGCGCGGTGCCGCGACGAGGTCGAGGCGATCGTGCGGAAGCTCGTCCCGGACGCGGAAATCTTTGGAGCGGCATCGCCGAGGCTTGCCAACACGACATTCTTCGCTATTCCCGGCATCAAGGCCGAGACGGCGCAGATCGCCTTCGATCTTGCAGGCGTGGCGTTGTCGGCTGGCTCGGCCTGTTCGTCGGGGAAAGTCGGGCCAAGCCACGTGCTGAAGGCGATGGGGCATGGCGACAGCCTTGGCGCCTTGCGCGTCTCGATCGGCCGCGCGACCGGCGTTGAGGAGATCGAGGCGTTCCGGGCCGCCCTGGCAGGCGTTGTCGCGCGCCGGGCTGGAAAGGAAAAAGCCGCCTGACGGCGGCGGGGCGTCGGGCTGGAGCCGTTGGGCTCTCGGATCCGCTGCTCGAACGAATTCAGGCCATCCGGCCTGGTAGAGCCGTGCGTTTCGTCTTGGCCGGGTGAATTCCCGGCGGGAATGCACTATATGGAGCTTACTCCGCTGCAGTCCCTCTCCGGGGCCGGGTTGGCGGTGCCATAGTTTGAAAACTGCCGGGCCTTGACCCCGGCGAGGATGGAGAACGCTTATGCCTGCTGTGCAGGAGACGATCGATCGAGTCCGAAAGATCGACGTCGACCAGTATAAATACGGATTCCAGACAGAGATCGAGATGGACAAGGCCCCCAAGGGCCTGAGCGAAGACATCATTCGCTTGATCTCCAAGAAGAAGCGCGAGCCGGACTGGATGCTGGAATGGCGTCTGGGGGCCTTTCGGCGCTGGCTGACGCTGGAAGAGCCGACCTGGGCGCGCGTCAAATATCCGAAGATCGACTTCCAGGACATCCATTACTACGCCGCGCCGAAGAGCACGCCGGGCCCGAAGTCGCTGGACGAGGTCGATCCCGAGCTGCTCAAGGTTTACGAAAAGCTCGGCATTCCGCTGAAGGAGCAGGAGATCCTGGCCGGCGTGCAGAAGGCCGACGTCTCGGAGTTGGAGGAGGCCAACGACAACGTCTACAAGTCGGGCCGCGTCGCCGTCGACGCCGTGTTCGATTCCGTCTCGGTCGTCACCACCTTCAAGAAGGAGCTGGCCGAAGCCGGCGTCATCTTCTGCTCGATCTCGGAGGCGATCCGCGAGCATCCGGAGTTGGTGCAGAAATATCTGGGTTCGGTCGTGCCGACCTCCGACAATTTCTACGCGACGCTGAATTCGGCGGTGTTCACCGACGGCTCCTTCGTCTTCGTGCCGAAGGGCGTGCGCTGCCCGATGGAGCTGTCGACGTACTTCCGCATCAACGAGAAGAACACCGGCCAGTTCGAGCGCACGCTGATCATCGCCGAGGAGGGAGCCTATGTCTCCTATCTCGAGGGTTGCACGGCGCCGCAGCGCGACGAGAACCAGCTGCATGCGGCGGTGGTCGAACTGATCGCGCTCGACGATGCCGAGATCAAATATTCGACGGTGCAGAATTGGTACCCGGGCGATGCAGAGGGCAAGGGCGGCGTCTACAATTTCGTCACCAAGCGCGGCGATTGCCGCGGCGACCGCTCGAAGATCTCGTGGACGCAGGTCGAGACCGGCTCGGCCATCACCTGGAAATATCCGAGCTGCATTCTGCGCGGCGACGATTCCAGCGGCGAATTCTATTCGATCGCGGTCTCGAACGGCTATCAGCAGGTCGACTCGGGTACCAAGATGATCCATCTCGGCAAGAACACGTCGAGTCGCATCATCTCCAAGGGCATCGCTGCAGGCTTCTCGCAGAACACCTATCGCGGCCAGGTCTCGGCACACCGCAAGGCGACGAACGCCCGCAACTTCACCAACTGCGACTCGCTTTTGATCGGCGACCAGTGCGGCGCGCACACCGTGCCTTACATGGAAGCCAAGAACGCGACGGCGAAGTTCGAGCACGAGGCGACGACGTCGAAGATCTCCGAGGACCAGAAGTTCTACGTCATGCAGCGCGGCATCCCCGAGGAAGAGGCGATCGCGCTGATCGTCAACGGCTTCGTCAAGGACGTCATCCAGCAGCTGCCGATGGAGTTCGCCGTCGAGGCGCAGAAGCTGATCGGTATCAGCCTAGAGGGTTCGGTCGGCTGACCGCAGAAGATATTCAGGAAAAAAATATGCTTGAGATCAAGAATTTGCATGCGCGCATCGTCGATGACGGCACCGAGATCATCCGCGGGCTGGACCTGACGGTCAAAGCCGGCGAGGTCGCGGCCATCATGGGTCCGAACGGCTCGGGCAAGTCGACGCTGTCCTACATCCTCGCCGGCCGCGAGGACTATGAGGTGACGGAAGGCGACATCCTCTATAACGGCCAGTCGATCCTGGAACTGGATCCGGCCGAGCGCGCAAGTGCCGGCATCTTCCTCGCCTTCCAGTATCCGATGGAGATACCGGGCGTCGCGACCATGGAGTTCCTGAAGGTGGCGATGAACGAGCAGCGCAAGGCGCGCGGCGAGGAACCGCTGAAGGTGCCGGAATTCCTGAAGCGCGTGAAGGAAGCCGCAGCCTCGCTCAACATGGACATGAACATGCTGAAGCGGCCGCTCAATGTCGGCTTCTCGGGCGGCGAGAAGAAGCGCGCCGAGATCCTGCAGATGAAGCTGCTCGAGCCGAAGCTCTGCGTGCTCGACGAGACCGATTCCGGCCTCGATATCGACGCGCTCAAGATCGTCGCCGACGGCGTCAATGCGCTGCGCTCGCCGGAGCGGGCAATCGTCGTCATCACCCACTACCAGCGCCTGCTCGAGCACATCGTGCCGGACAGCGTGCACGTGCTCTACAAGGGGCAGGTCATCAAGTCGGGCGACAAGTCGCTGGCGCTCGATCTCGAAACCAACGGCTATGCCGGCGTGATCGGGCAAGCCGCGTGAGATGGGGCTAAGTGAGGCGAGAGCAATGAACATGCACGCACAGCCCCAGCGGACATTGGCCGAGACGGCGCTGATCGATGCCTTCGGCGAGCGGCTGTCGCTGCTGCCCGGCGATGGCGCGGTGATGACGAAGCGCGACGACGCGATCGAGGCGATCAAGCACGGCCTGCCGACGCGGCGCATTGAATCGTGGCACTATACGGACCTGCGCCGCATGCTGACGAAGGTGCCGGTCTTCGAAGCCGATGCGGTTGCGAAGGCGCTTGAGCCGGTTCTGGACGGGTCTGCCGTTCTGCCGGTGCTGAACGGCGTTTCGAGCGCCAAGCTGCCCGAGGTCGAGGGCGTTACAGTGCAGCGCTTGTCGGACAAGCTTACCGACGGCAGCGTTGCGCCCGGACTCGATCGCTATGGTGCCGACGACGCGATCGGCGCGCTGAACACCGCCTTCGTCGCCGACGGCTATTTCGTCGATATCGCCGACGGCACCCAGCTGGAGAAGCCGATCGAGCTGCAGAACCTGCAGGCCGGCGGCCAGGCGCATGTGCGGCTGCTGGCGCGCGTTGGCGCCGGCGCCAAAGCGATCATCGTCGAGCGCCAAGCGGGCGAGGCAAGCGAAGACGGCGAGGCGCTCGTCAGCTCGGTCAGCCAGCTCGTCCTCGACGAAGGCGCCGAGGTGACTTGGCTGATCGTTCAGGAGCAGCCCGACACGGCCACGTATCTCGCCCAGTTCAAGGCGCATATCGGCAAGGATGCCAAGCTGACGCTGTTCGTCATGAATGCCGGCGGCAAGCTGGTGCGGCAGGAGGTCGTGGTCAGGACGACGGGCGAGGGCGCGGATTTCAAGCTGCGCGGTATCAATCTTCTGGCCGGCGACACGCATACCGACACCACCATGGTGCTCGATCATACCGTGCCGCACACGAGTTCGACCGAAGTGATGCGCAATGTGGTGACGGGCAGGGCCCGCGGCGTCTTCCAGGGTCGCATCAACGTCCACCAATATGCGCAGAAGACCAACGCCAAGATGGCCTGCAACACGCTGCTTCTGTCGGACGACGGCGAGTTCTCGACCAAGCCGGAGCTGGAGATTTTTGCCGACGACGTCGTCTGCGGCCATGGCGCGACCGTCACCGAGATCGACCACGACCATCTGTTCTACCTGATGGCGCGCGGCATCGACGAGAAGACCGCGCGGGGCCTTTTGGTGAAGGCCTTTGTGGCGGAAGTGATCGAGGAACTGGAAGACGAGGCGCTGGTCGATGCGCTCGAAGCGCGGCTCGACGGCTGGTTTTTGACGCACGGGTAAGCGCTTTCCCTTCTCCCCTTGTGGGAGAAGGTGGATTGGCGCGGAGCGCCAAGACGGATGAGGGGTGCTGGACGGAATGAGGCGAAGCCTCGGAAGAGCTGTGATGGACCAGAAGATCGAAACCGCTCCCTATGAAGTCGAGGCGATCCGCCGCGACTTTCCGATCCTGTCGCGCCAGGTCTATGGCAAGCCGCTGGTCTACCTCGACAATGGCGCCTCGGCGCAGAAGCCGCAGGTGGTGCTCGACACCATCCAGCACGCCTATTCCCAGGAATATGCCAACGTCCATCGCGGCCTGCATTTCCTGTCGAACGCCGCGACCGACGCCTATGAGAAGGCGCGGGAGACGGTGCGCCGCTTCCTCAACGCGCCGAGCACCGACAACATCGTCTTCACCTCCAACACGACGTCGGCGATCAACACGGTCGCCTATGGTTGGGGCATGCCCAGGATCGGCGAGGGCGACGAGATCGTGATCTCGATCATGGAGCACCACTCCAACATCGTGCCCTGGCATTTCATCCGCGAGCGGCAGGGTGCCAAGCTGGTCTGGGTGCCGGTCGACGATCTCGGCGCCTTCCACATCGAGGAATTCGAGAAGCGGCTGACCTCGCGCACCAAGCTCGTCGCCATCACGCAGATGTCCAACGCGCTGGGCACGGTGACGCCGATCAAGGAGATCGTGCGCATCGCGCATACGCGCGGCATTCCGGTGCTGGTCGACGGCAGCCAGAGCGCCGTGCACATGCCGATCGACGTGCAGGATCTCGACTGCGACTTCTTCGTCTTTACCGGCCACAAGGTCTACGGTCCGTCCGGCATCGGCGTCCTCTATGGCAAGAAGCACCTCTTGGAGGAGATGCGGCCCTTCATGGGCGGCGGCGAGATGATCGAGGAGGTGACGCAGGACATCGTCACCTACAATGAGCCGCCGCACCGTTTCGAGGCCGGCACGCCGCCGATCGTGCAGGCGATCGGGCTGGGCGCGGCGCTGGAATATATGGAGAAGGTCGGCCGCGATCGTATCGCGGCACATGAGGCGGATCTGAAGAATTACGCGCATGAGCGGCTGCGCGCGATCAACTCGCTGCGCATCTTCGGCGACGCGCCGGGCAAGGGCGCCATCATCTCGTTCGAACTGCAGGGCATCCACGCCCATGACGTGTCGATGGTGATCGATAGGCAGGGCGTAGCTGTCCGCGCGGGCACCCACTGCGCCCAGCCGCTGTTGAAACGCTTCGGCGTGACCTCCACATGCAGGGCATCGTTCGGCATGTACAACACCAGGGCCGAAGTCGACGCTTTGGCCGATGCGCTGGAAAAGGCGCGGAAATTCTTCGGGTGACGACCATGGATGATGTGAGCACCAGCGCAGAGACCGCACCGGCCACGAATGGCGTCGTCTCAGCCTCGGCGATCCCCGCCGACGAGCTGGCGCGGCTGACCGACGACATCGTGTCGGCGCTGAAGACCGTCTACGATCCGGAAATCCCGGCCGATATCTATGAGCTCGGCCTCGTCTACAGGATCGACATCGAGGACGACCGCACCGTCAAGATCGACATGACGCTGACCGCGCCCGGCTGCCCGGTAGCCGGCGAAATGCCGGGCTGGGTCGAGAATGCCGTCGGCGCCGTCGAGGGCGTCTCCGGTGTCGAGGTCAACATGGTGTTCGATCCGCCGTGGACGCCCGACCGGATGTCGGAAGAGGCGCAGGTCGCGGTCGGGTGGTATTAACCAACGACCCAACAGAGATTGGCTGGCTTGCAGCAAAGGTGAAACTTCACCATCTTAAGGGCAGACTCATTCCGCGGGCCTTGAACCCGCGCGAACGTGGAGAATGACATGGGACGCTTCGCCGTCATCACGATGACCGACAAGGCCGCAGACCGGGTGCGCGAGATCGTCGCCGCGCGCGACAACGCGCATGGTATTCGCCTCGGTATCCGCAAGGGCGGCTGTGCCGGCATGGAATACACGATCGATCTGGTGACCGAGCCGAGCGCCAAGGACGACCATGTCGAGCGCGACGGTGCGCATGTCTATGTAGCGCCGGAAGCGGCGCTCTTCCTGCTCGGCACCGAGATGGATTTCGAGCAGACGACGCTGCGCACCGGCTTCACCTTCAGAAATCCGAACCAGAGCTCGGCTTGCGGCTGCGGCGAATCCGTCGAGCTGAAGCCGGCCGACCTCAAGGCGCTTGCCGAGGCGCGCGCTTCGGCCTGATCTCCCTTCGCCCCGTTTACGGGGAGAAGGTGGCCCGAAGGGCCGGATGAGGGGCAGCGGCAGCCTCTCTAAGGTTCGCGCCGCTCCTCATCTGCCTGCCGGCATCTTCTCCCCGTAAACGGGGCGAAGAAGGCTAATCCACCCACATCCCTGTCCGCTTGTGCCAGTCGGCGATCGACTCCTCGGGATAGACATCGAACACCTTGTCGTTCTTGCCGATCACCGGCTCGACCCAGTTGGCCTTGTATTTCAGCATCAGATGCACCTTTTCGGGCGGCTTCGGCAGGTCGCTGTCGATCGCCGAGGCGAAGGGGTGGACGAGGTCCGGCCAGGTGGGGTCGTAAAGCCAGAGCGCCGAACCGCATTTCTTGCAGAAATTGCGCTCGCCTGTCGATACCTCGCAATGCGGATGCTCGTCGTCCTCGATCTCGGCGCGGTAGACGCCAAGGTTGCGCTTGCCCCTGATCTTCATGGTCTCGTAGTCGGCGCCGAGGTTGATGGCAAAACCGCCGCCGCCCTGCTGCTTGCGGCAGATCGAGCAGTAGCAAAGCATGAACGGCACGGGCGTGTGGCTGTCCACCTCGAAGCTGACGGCGCCGCAGCGGCAGGAGCCTTTGAGCAGGACAGGCATTGCGGGAACTCCGTTCTGGTGTCTCAACCTGTCAGCATGCCTTTGGTTGCGGCGATGACAAGGCCCATGCCGGATGAGATGATGGCGGCATGGACGATGAGCACCTTCGGGAATTGTTCGAAAGCCTTGGACCGATCAGCATCCGCAAGCTGTTCGGCGGCAAGGGCATCTATTGCGACGGCGTCATCGTCGCGGTGGTCGTGCGCGGCGAGCTGATGCTGAAGGCCGACGAAAAGAGCATCCCGGATTTCGAGGCTGCCGGCTGCAGCCAGTGGACCTATACCGGCTCGCGCCACGGCAAGGAGGTGGCGATGCCCTATTGGAGCGTGCCGGACAGCGCCTTCGACGATCCCGACGAGATGGCTGTCTGGGCGCGCCGCGCCTATGAAGCGGGACGAAGGGCGGGGCGATGACGTTTGAGTTAAGGCGGTTTTTGCAAACGCCGAGTTCCCGCCCACCCCCCTCTGTCCTACCGGACATCTCCCCCGCAAGGGGGGAGATTGGTCGTCACCGCCGATTTCGCCAATCGCCGACGTTGCGAGAAGAGCGTCGGCGGTGAAGCTGCTGATCTCCCCCCTTGCGGGGGAGATGGCCGGCAGGCCAGAGGGGGGTGTGAAGGAACGAGGCAGTGGCGTTCAGCCTCCTGCCGTCGAACGCACGAACCTACAGCGCCTTGGCAATCTCCGCCGCCAGCAGGGCATTGTTCTCGACCAGCGCGATGTTGGTCTTGAGGCTGCGGCCGCCGGTGAGCTCCAGGATCTTTGACAGCAGGAACGGCGTCACCGCCTTGCCGGTGACGCTCTGCGCCTCGGCGGCCTTTTGCGCCGCCTGGATATAGCCGTCCATCTCCGCGGCCGGAATCTCATCATTCTGCGGCACCGGATTGGCGACCAGAATGCCGCCGCCCAGGCCGAGCGCCTCGCGTGTCCGGTAGAAATGCGCGATGTCCTGCGGCGCGTGCAGCGTCAGTGGCGCGCGGAAGGGCGACTGCCTCGACCAGAAGGCCGGCATTGTCTCGCAAGCGTAGCCGATGACTGGGACGCCGCGCGTTTCCAGTACTTCCAGCGTCTTTTCGATATCGAGGATCGCCTTGGCGCCGGCCGAGACGACGATGACCGGTGTGCGCGCCAGCTCGTCGAGGTCGGCCGAGATATCAAAGCTCTTTTCGGCGCCCTTGTGGACGCCGCCGATGCCGCCGGTCGCAAACACCTTTATGCCGGCCATATGCGCGGCGATCATTGTAGCCGCCACCGTTGTGCCGCCAGTGCGCCTTTGAGCGACGGCGAAGCCGAGATCGGCGCGCGACAGCTTCATGGCGTCGCCGGTCATGGCAAGCGATTCGCGCTCGCCGTCGGACAGGCCGATCTTGATGCGGCCGTTGACCACCGCGATCGTCGCCGGCACAGCGCCGCTGCCCGCTATGATCTGCTCGACCTTGGCGGCCATCGCGCCATTGTCGGGGTAGGGCATGCCATGGGTGATGATGGTGCTTTCCAGCGCCACCACTGGCCGCCCGGCGGCGAGCGCCTCCGCTACCGGCGGATGGATATCGATGAAGGGGCGGGCGGTTTCGGGTGTCATGTCTGTTCTCCAATCCGGAGAAAACACTCCGGCAAGATGATCTGGCGGCCCTATGCCACCTCCCGTGCCTCCGGCACAAGGGCAAGCGCCTGGCCGAAACTGGCGGTCGTGAAGGAGGGTACCGCCTCGGCGCTCTCGATGGCGAGGATCGCCGCGGCAACACCTTCGCGCAATGCTGCCCGCAACGGCAGGCCTCGCAGCAGTGCGGCGACCGTGGCTCCGGTCAGCGCATCGCCGGCGCCGGTCACGTCGGCGACCCGTCGCGGTGCGGGCGGGTCGATGGCGAAGACACCGGATTGGTCGAAGCCAAGCACCGGGGCGCTGCCGGCGGTGACCACGCCTGCCGTGAGGCCGATCCGCCTGAGCTCCTTGACAAGATCCGGGCCGGAGATGTCTGCGCTGGCCAATGCCGCTGCCTCGCGGCGGTTCATGAACAGCAGCGAGAAAGAGCCCAGCAACGGTATCAGCCGCACCACCTTGGCCGGCGAGATGGCGATGGCGAAGACCGGCCTGCCGCCGGCCTGCGCGACGAGGCGCTCGAGCGCTGCCGTCGGCAGGTTCGCGTCGCAGAGAATCGCGTCCGCCTCGGCGATCGCCTCGCGCACCTTGGCGCGGCGGATCTGCTTGGGGAAGGCGAGGTCGTAGAGGCCCATATCGGCGAAGCCGACGATCAGCTCGCCTTCGCTGTCGATCAGTGCCGTATAGCTTGGCGTCGTGCGGTCGAGAAACACCACCGAAAGGTCGGCGATGCCGGCTCCGGCGATCGCCGATGCGACCGTCTCCGCCGCCGCGTCGCCGCCGCGCACCGAAAGCAGCGAAGCCGACACGCCGCGCTTCACCACGCTGCGCAGCGCGTTGAAGACGCCGCCGCCGACATCCTCGCGCATGATGCCGGGGTTGGAGGCGGCGGGCACGTAAGTGCCCGAGACCTGGCCGCGCCGGTCGATATGGGCGCCGCCGAGCGCCAGGATCTTTGGAGATGTCGGCATGCCGGGGTGGAAACCTTCGTTGATTGTTCGCGCGCGCACACTAGGTTTCTGCGCGTCACCCCGCAATCGGGGCCGCGATTCGGGCCGGCGGGATGTCGAAGTCTTTTTGGGTCAGCAGCGCCAATCCGCTCTAGTCCTGGTGAGACAAAAATAGAACAAATCCAGATATTGATTGTTTTTCAGTTATTTATCGCCCCTTGCCAAATGAGAACAAAAAAGGTACAAAACACCAGGGATCACGGATTGTCCGGCCTTCATTGACGACCAAGGGGTGATGTATCATGGCTCAGAATACTTTGCGGCTTGTAGAGGATAAGGCAGTGGACAAATCAAAGGCTCTGGATGCGGCGCTGTCGCAAATCGAGCGCGCCTTCGGCAAGGGCTCGATCATGCGGCTCGGCACGAACGAGCAGGTCGTCGAGATCGAAACCGTGCCGACGGGATCGCTCGGCCTCGACATCGCGCTCGGCGTCGGCGGCCTGCCGCGCGGCCGCATCATCGAAATCTACGGGCCGGAAAGCTCGGGCAAGACGACGCTGGCGCTGCATACAGTTGCCGAAGCCCAGAAGAAGGGCGGCATTTGCGCCTTCGTCGATGCCGAGCACGCGCTCGATCCGGTCTATGCCCGCAAGCTCGGCGTCGACCTGGAAAACCTCCTGATCTCGCAGCCCGACACCGGCGAGCAGGCGCTGGAGATCTGCGACACGCTGGTGCGTTCCGGCGCCATCGACGTGCTGGTGGTCGATTCGGTGGCGGCGCTGACGCCGCGCGCCGAAATCGAGGGCGAGATGGGCGATGCGTTGCCTGGTCTCCAGGCCCGCCTGATGAGCCAGGCGCTGCGCAAGCTCACCGCCTCGATCTCGCGCTCCAACACCATGGTCATCTTCATCAACCAGATCCGCATGAAGATCGGCGTCATGTTCGGCTCGCCGGAAACCACCACCGGCGGCAACGCGCTGAAGTTCTACGCTTCGGTGCGCCTCGACATCCGCCGCATCGGCTCGGTCAAGGACCGCGACGAGGTGGTCGGCAACCAGACCCGCGTCAAGGTGGTGAAGAACAAGCTGGCCCCGCCCTTCAAGGTGGTCGAGTTCGACATCATGTATGGCGAGGGCGTCTCGAAGACCGGCGAGCTGATCGATCTCGGGGTCAAGGCCGGCGTGGTCGAGAAGTCGGGCGCCTGGTTCTCCTACAATTCGCAGCGTCTCGGCCAGGGCCGCGAGAACGCCAAGCTGTTCCTGCGCGACAATCCCGACACGGCGCGCGAGATCGAGATGGCGCTGAGACAGAATGCCGGCCTGATCGCCGAGAAATTCCTCGAGAATGGCGGCTCCGAAGGCGGCGACGACGGTTACGGGGACGAAGCCGGCGCGATGTGAGGCCAGCAATTCCGGGAGCGGTTCCCGTCCGAATAGTCGGAGTTTGGCCACAATCCTGCTATATCGGCATATGCTTATGTAATCGAGTTTTAGTATTGCGTCCCGAACCGCCGGCCCTCGCGCCGGCGGTTTGCGTTAGCGGTAACGCGGATGCAGCCAGCTGACCTCGCTGATTGGCCTAACGCGCGTCGCGTTGGAACGGATTGTGGCGACGCGCTTTACGTCATTCTTCAAGCATGTCGTTCTCCCACAACCGCCACGCACCTTTGGGCGACATGCCTCGATCCGTGTTTCTAGACAGGGTCAAGAGCTACGGCTAAAAGGCCAATCCATCTTCTGAAACACGAAAAGCCCATTTGCCGCCGGCCAGGCCGGCGGTTCTCGCGAGAAAAAGGCAGATCCATGAGTGGCGTGAACGAGATCCGGTCGACATTCCTCGACTACTTCCGCAAGGAGGGTCACGAGATCGTCGCCTCCAGCCCGCTGGTGCCGCGCAACGATCCGACGCTGATGTTCACCAACGCCGGCATGGTGCAGTTCAAGAATGTCTTCACCGGCCTGGAGAAGCGTCCCTATTCGCGCGCCTCGACGGCGCAGAAGAGCGTGCGCGCCGGCGGCAAGCACAACGACCTCGACAATGTCGGCTACACCGCGCGCCATCTCACCTTCTTCGAGATGCTCGGCAATTTCTCGTTCGGCGATTACTTCAAGGAGCGCGCGATCGAACTAGCCTGGAACCTGATCACCAAGGAATTCGGCCTGCCGAAGGACAAGCTCCTGGTCACCGTCTATCACACCGATGACGAGGCGGCGGGCTACTGGAAGAAGATCGCCGGCTTCTCCGACGACCGCATCATCCGGATCCCGACCTCCGACAATTTCTGGGCGATGGGCGACACCGGCCCCTGCGGGCCGTGCTCGGAGATCTTCATCGACCGCGGCGAGCACATCTGGGGCGGCCCTCCCGGTACCCCGGAAGAGGACGGCGACCGGTTCCTCGAATTCTGGAACCTGGTGTTCATGCAGTATGAGCAGGTGACGAAGGACGAGCGCATCGACCTGCCGCGCCCGTCGATCGACACCGGCATGGGCCTGGAGCGCATGGCCTCCATCCTGCAGGGGGTGGAGAGCGTCTTCGAGACCGATCTGTTCCAGCACCTGATCGATGCCGCGTCCTCGGCGCTCGGGCACGGTCCCAGCAAGGAGAACGTCGCATCCTTTCGCGTGATCGCCGATCACCTGCGCTCATGCTCCTTCCTGGTGGCCGACGGCGTGTTGCCCTCCAATGAAGGCCGCGGCTATGTGCTTCGCCGCATCATGCGCCGCGCCATGCGCCATGCGCAGCTCTTGGGCGCCAAGGAGCCGCTGATGTGGAAGCTGGTGCCGGCGCTGGTGCGCGAGATGGGCCAGGCCTATCCCGAGCTCGGCCGCGGCGAGGCGCTGATCACCGAGACGCTGAAGCTCGAAGAGACGCGCTTCCGCAGGACGCTGGCGCGCGGTCTTGGCCTGCTGTCGGAGGCGACGGAAAAGCTCGGCGCCGGCGACATGCTGGACGGCGAGACGGCCTTCAAGCTCTACGATACCTACGGCTTCCCGCTCGATCTGACGCAGGACGCGCTGCGCCAGCGCAGTATCTCGGTCGATATCGCCGGCTTCACCGATGCGATGGAGCGGCAGAGGGCTGAGGCGCGCGCGCATTGGGCGGGCTCGGGCGAAGCCGCGACCGAGACAGTCTGGTTCCCGGTACGCGAGAAGGTGGGCGCGACCGATTTCCTCGGCTACGAGACGGAAGAGGCGGAAGGCCTGATCCAGGCGCTGGTCAAGGACGGCAAGACCGTCGACAGCGCCGGCCAGGGCGATGCAGTTGCCGTCGTCGTCAACCAGACGCCGTTCTATGGCGAATCCGGCGGCCAGATGGGCGATACCGGCGTGATCTCCGGTGACGGCTTCTCGATCGAGGTCTCCGACACGCAGAAGAAGGCGGACGGCCTGTTCGTGCATCTCGGCAAGGTGGCGAGCGGCACGGTCAGAACCGGCGCGGCCGTCGAACTGAAGGTCGACCATGCGCGCCGCTCGAAGCTGCGCGCCAACCATTCCGCGACGCATCTCATCCACGAGGCGCTGCGCGAGGTGCTGGGCACACATGTGGCGCAGAAGGGCTCGCTGGTCGCGCCGGATCGTCTGCGCTTCGACATCTCGCACAACAAGCCGATCTCGTCGGACGAGCTCGAGGATGTCGAGCGCATGGCAAACGAGATCGTCGTGCAGAACAGCCCGGTGACGACGCGCCTGATGTCTGTCGATGATGCCATTGCCGAGGGCGCCATGGCGCTGTTCGGCGAGAAATACGGCGACGAGGTGCGCGTGGTTTCGATGGGCACGGGCCTGCATGGCGCCAAGGCCAACCGGCCCTACTCGGTCGAGCTCTGCGGCGGCACGCATGTCAAGTCGACCGGCGACATCGGCCTGGTGCGCATCCTTTCGGACAGCGCGGTCGCTGCCGGCGTGCGCCGCATCGAGGCGCTGACCGGCGAGGCGGCGCGCAAATATCTCGACGAGCAGGACAGGCGGCTCAAGGCCGCCGCGGCGACCTTGAGGATCTCGCCGGCCGACGTGCCGGCGCGCGTCGAGGCGTTGCTCGAGGAGCGAAAGAAGCTCGAAAAGGACCTTTCCGAGGCGCGCAAGAAGCTGGCGCTTGGCGCCGGCACGGCCGTGTCCGATGCCCCGCCCACCAACGAGACCGTCGCCGGTGTCGGCTTCCTTGGCAAGGCGGTCAGCGGTGTGGCGCCGAAGGACCTGAAGCCGCTGGCCGATGCCGGCAAGAAGACGCTTGGGTCCGGCGTCGTCGTCTTTGTCGGCGCCGGCGAGGACAACAAGGCAAGCGTGGTGGTCGCCGTTACAGACGACCTGACCGGCCGCTTCAGCGCCATCGACCTCGTCCGCGTCGCCTCCGCCGCGCTCGGCGGGCAGGGCGGCGGCGGACGCCCCGACATGGCGCAGGCCGGCGGCCCCGACGCCTCCAGGGCCAATGACGCGATTGCTGCGGTGAGGGCCGCGCTCGAGGCGGCGTGAAGACCGAAGTGACCGGCTTAGCTCAGGCCGGTCCTATTATCCTCCGAGTGCGGCGCTGCCCCTCATCTGGCTGCCGCCATCTTCTCCCCGTTGAACGGGGAGAAGGGGCTGTCATTACGGCTTTCGCCAATCGCCAGCGTTGCAGAAAAGGCGCCGGCGTTGCGGCCGGCTTCTTTCTCCCCGTTTACGGGGAGAAATGCCCGGCAGGGCAATGAGGGGCGGCGCCGGCGTCGAGCAAGCTCACTGGAATCAGGTGACCTTCTCCGTCTTGGCAAAGCTCGGGCGGTCAGCCATGCGCGAATACCAGGCTTGAATATCGGGAAAGCGCGCCAGCATGTCGCGTCCTTCGGCAACCTTGACGAAATAGGCAATGATCGGCGCGGCGTGCAGATCGGCCAGCGTCAGTTGGTCGCCCAGCAGCCATGGGCCTTTCGTCTTCAGTGAGGTCAGCACTTTCAGCACCGTCTCAGCCTGGGTCAGGCCACCCGCGATCAGCGCCTCGTCAGCTGGCGCCTTTTCCAGCCGCTCGACCGCGACGTCCCAGACCATGGCGCGGTAGCCATAGGCATCGAGCAGGCCCACGATCTGGCTTATCCTCGCGCGGCCGCGTGGGTCGTTAGGCTGCAGGGACGGACCGTCGAAGGCCTCATCGACGTAGCGCGCGATCGCTCTGGTCTCGAACAGCCGAAAACCGTCATACTCGAAAGCCGGGATGCGGCCGAACGGGTGATGTTCGAGATACCAGGCCGGAATGCCGTCGGCCGCGAAGATGTCGAGCGGCACCAATTCATAGTCGATGCCCTTCTCCTCCAGCGCCATCCTTACGATACGGACATAGACGCTGTAGTCGGCGCCGTAGATGAGGGGGGTGTTCAAACTGTTCACTTGCTAAGCTGAAGCCAAATGCGCAAGTCCCCGACCGGTTCGAAGCCAGCTATGCGCGCGACCTGCAGCGCGTCACCGTGCTCGTAGCCCACGAGCGGAAGCCCGTTGGCTTGGGTAAAAGCTGCATTCGCGGCATCTCGATAGACGGTTTCAGCATCGTTGCCTTTCGCAAAGACATTCGATAAGCCCATTGCCTCTTGCGAGCGGTTCACGATGCAGCCGGCATCAAAGCCGTCGGTGGTGACGCGCCCAAAAAATGCAACGTCAGGGTTGTCGAGTATTGCCGGTGGGAACACACGTCGGTCACTTGGGTTGTCGAATGCCCACGCATTTTCCCAGGCACTGAGCGCATCGGCATCACAGATGCGCCGCCATCCAACTGCCATGCGACCACCGGTGTCGCCGATTGCACTATCCGGATCAGCCCATACCCAGCTTGCGCTGAAAAGAAGCTTGAACCCGAGATCGGCGAGGTCGAGCCGACTAAACCCGTCCTTGACTGCAAAGGGACCTTCAAGCGCCAAACTTAATTGCTTTATCGCTTTCAGTTGAAGCTCGATAGGATCGGGATTCAACGTCGTCAGATTGGAATAATAAGGCGGAGCCGGCGACTCACTCCACCAAATGAACGGATTTCGGTGCTCCCTCAATCCGAGAGCCCGAAACACCGCTTCGTAAAGATCGGCATTGTTTGCCGCACAGATGCGGACCTTGTCTGCCAAGGTCCGCATCCTCACCCCATGGCCTTCTGCAGGTTCTCGTCGATCTTGTCGAGGAAGCCGGTGGTCGACAGCCAGGGCTGGTCGGGACCGATCAGCAGCGACAGGTCCTTGGTCATGAAGCCGGCCTCGACGGTCTGGATGCAGACCTTTTCCAGCGTCTCGGCGAAGCGCTTCAGCTCGGCATTGTCGTCGAGCTTGGCGCGATGGGCGAGACCGCGCGTCCAGGCGAAGATCGAGGCGATCGAGTTGGTCGAGGTTTCCTCGCCCTTCTGGTGCTGGCGATAGTGACGGGTGACGGTGCCGTGCGCGGCCTCCGCTTCCACCGTCTTGCCGTCCGGCGTCATCAGCACCGAGGTCATCAGGCCGAGCGAGCCGAAGCCTTGCGCCACCGTGTCGGACTGCACGTCGCCGTCATAATTCTTGCAGGCCCAGATGTAGCCGCCCGACCATTTCAGGCTGGAGGCTACCATGTCGTCGATCAGGCGGTGCTCGTACCAGAGCTTGCGCGCCTTGAACTCGGCCTCGAACTCCTTCTCGTAGACTTCCTGGAAGATGTCCTTGAAGCGGCCGTCATAGGCCTTGAGGATGGTGTTCTTCGTCGAGAGGTAGACCGGATAGTTGCGCAGCAGGCCGTAGTTCAGCGAGGCGCGGGCGAATTCGCGGATCGACTCGTCGAGATTGTACATGGCCATGGCAACGCCGGCGCTCGGCGCGTCGTAGACATCATGCTCGATCACTGTGCCGTCCTCGCCGGCGAACTTGATCGTCAGCTTGCCCTTGCCGGGGTAGCGGAAGTCGGTGGCGCGGTACTGGTCGCCGAAGGCGTGGCGGCCGACGACGATCGGCTTGGTCCAGCCGGGCACCAGGCGCGGCACGTTCTTCATGATGATCGGCTCGCGGAAGATGGTGCCGCCGAGAATGTTGCGGATGGTGCCGTTCGGCGACTTCCACATCTTCTTCAGCTTGAATTCCTCGACGCGCGCCTCGTCGGGTGTGATCGTCGCGCATTTCACGCCGACGCCGTATTTCTTGATGGCGTTGGCCGAGTCGATGGTCACCTGGTCGTTGGTGTCGTCGCGATGCTGGATGCTGAGGTCGTAATAGTCGAGCTTGATGTCGAGATAAGGGTGGATCAGCTTGTCCTTGATGAACTGCCAGATGATGCGGGTCATCTCGTCGCCGTCGAGCTCGACGACCGGGTTCGCCACCTTTATCTTCGCCATGGAAAGAATGCCTCGTTGCTGGGGGATCTGAACGGCCTTGCCCGCATGGTTTCGGCCGGGGTTGCGGAGCGTATATCAAAGCCTTTTTGAGCGCGCAAACCGCGATAAGGCCGCCATACACGGGCGTCGCTGTCGTGAGTGCTTCATTTTCCGGGCCGGATGTGGCAGGGGACGCCGAAACGCCGCAAACCCCGGTTACCGAGAGCCATGCCAACCACAAAGGATCCCGCCAAGACCGCCGGACCGGCGATCATCCTCGTCGAGCCGCAGCTCGGCGAGAATATCGGCATGGTTGCGCGGGGCATGGCGAATTTCGGCCTTTCGGAGCTGCGGCTGGTCAATCCGCGCGACGGCTGGCCGAGCGAGAAGGCGCGCGCCGCCGCCAGTCGCGCCGACCATGTCATCGATGCTACAAGAGTGTTCGACGACTTGGCCTCGGCGGTCGCCGACCTCAACTTCGTCTTCGCCACCACGGCGCGCGAGCGCGACGGCTTCAAGCCTGTGCGCGGTCCGGTGGAGGCGGGCAGGGCGCTCCGGGCCCGCGAGCAGGCTGGGCAGCGCACCGGCATCCTCTTCGGTCGTGAACGCTTCGGCCTCTACAATGAAGAGGTCGGCCTCGCCGACGAGGTCGTGACCTTTCCCGTCGATCCGAGCTTCTCCTCGCTCAACATCGCGCAGGCCGTGCTCTTGATGTCCTATGAATGGATGAAATCAGGCCTCGCCGAAGAGACCGCGACCAATTTCTCCGGACCGGAGCTGGTGCCCGCAACCAAGGAACAACTGCACAGCCTGTTTGCCTATCTCGAAGGCGCGCTGGAAGCGCGCGGCTATTTCCGCCCGGAAGAAAAGAAGCCGAAGATGGTCGACAATCTGCGCGCCGTGCTGACTCGGGCGGGTTTTGCCGAGCCGGAACTCAAGGTGCTGCGCGGCATCATCTCGTCACTCGACCGGTTTTCGCCGGCAATGCCGCGCGGCGACGGTTCGCCAGGCGACGATCCGCGGCGGCTGCCCGCCGCGCGGAAGCGCGCGGCAGACAAAGAAAGTTGAAATCTCTAACCCCCAAGCCTTTAACGTAACCGAATATTATTCGGTTCTGGCCCATCGTTATTGGAACGGTGGGGTGGCAAATGTTCACATCCAATATCGGCCGTTTGCGTTTTTTCTTCTATTCGCTCGGCCTGTTCATGGCGGAGGCAGTGGCGATCGTGCTCTGCATTGCCGGAACGATCGGCTTCGCAGGATTGATCAATTCGATGCCGGGGCATTCGCGGCAAGGCTTGGCCGGCGCTGCTCTCGTGGTGTCCCTGATCTTCGTTGCGCTGCGCGGCAACATAGCCTGGCGCCGCAGCCGCGACGCCAACGGGGCCAAGTGGATCCTGTGGACCTATATCGTCTTTTCCGGCATCTACGCCTTCCTGCAGGCCGGCACACTGCTGGTGATCGATTTCGGCAATCCAGAGAGCGCACCAAGTGGCTTGAACCTGCTCGGCCTCTCCATTTTCGGCCTCTGGGCCACGATCCTGTGGGCGAAGCCGGTCGCCGGCAGCGACATCGACGAGCTCACGTCCGCCTTCGATTTCGACGGTTCCGTGCCGGCGCCGACGCGCGCCGAACGGACAGCCACGGCTGCTGCCCCAGCCACTCCGCGTGCCGCTGCGCCTGCCGCGCGTTCGGCGCCGGCACCGCAGCCGCTTGGCCGGCCGCGGCCGGCCGGATTCGGCAAGCGCGGACTCTGAGCCGTTTCAAGGCTGTGCAAAAGCTGCTGGCATTTGCCATTTCAACACCATGATCGTTCAGGATAGAAGCCACGTTGGCCAAATCACGGGCCAAGGTTTGCTTCTGGTCCGATGACAATGAACGATCAACCAACCCATCGTCCGATCCTGATGTTCGATTCCGGCGTCGGTGGGCTGACGGTGCTGCGCGAAGCGCGAGTCCTGATGCCGGATCGGCGCTTCGTCTATGTCGCCGACGACGCAGCATTCCCTTATGGCGCCTGGGAGGAGCCGGCGCTCAAGGAGCACATCCTTTCGCTGTTCGGCAAATTGCTCGACCGGCTGCAGCCGGCGATTTCGGTGATCGCGTGCAACACCGCCTCGACCCTGGTGATCGACGCGCTGCGCGAAAAATTCCCCGGTCATCCCTTTGTCGGCACCGTGCCGGCGATCAAGCCGGCCGCGGAGCGCACGCGTTCCGGCCTGGTGTCGGTGCTGGCGACGCCGGGCACCGTGAAGCGCCAGTACACGCGCGACCTGATCAGCAAGTGGGCGCAGAAATGCCATGTCCGACTGGTCGGCAGCGACCGGCTCGCCGGACTGGCCGAGATCTATATGCGCGAGGGTTTTGTCGACGAGGAGGCGGTGCGCGCCGAGATCGCGCCCTGTTTCATCGAGCGCGACGGCAATCGCACCGACATCGTTGTGCTAGCCTGCACGCATTACCCGTTTCTCGCCAACCGCATGCGCAAGACGGCGCCCTGGCCCGTCGACTGGATCGATCCGGCCGAAGCGATCGCGCGGCGCGCGATGTCGCTGCTGGAGCCCGTCAGCGAACCGTCGGGCGAGAACGAGCCCGATATCGCCCTCTTCACCTCGGGCAAGACGGATTTCGCTACGAGACGGCTCATCCAAGGCTTTGGATTGACCGCGCGTTAGGGCTGGAACTGCGGCCTATGGCGCAGCGTTTCTCTTTACAACAACGGAGAAACCACCATGCCTGCCACATCGCAAGCTCAGCAAAAGGCTGCCGGCGCGGCGCTTGCGGCCAAGCGCGGCGAGATTAAGAAGAGCGAACTCAAGGGCGCTTCGCGCGACATGTATGAATCGATGAGCGAAAAGCAGCTCGAGGAGTTCGCCGAAACCAAGCGCAAGGGCCTGCCCAACAAGAAGTCGTAAGGGCTTATCGCGGGCTGCTTTCCCGGCAACCACGAGAGTGGTGCCGGCGTCTGCACGCGCCGCGGGCGCTCCTGATGAAAAAGCCCGCGGGATGAACCGCGGGCTTCGTCTGGATTGGATTAGGTCAGCAATTACCAGCGCCACCAGCAGCGCCGCACCTTGTAGCGGACGACGTGACGGTGGCCGTGCCGCCAGACGACCCTTTTCGTCACCACGACGCGGCAGACCTGCCTGTGGCCGTGCCAGTGTCTTGCCATGGCAGGCTCCGGCGTGGTGACCGTCATCGATCCCGCCAACACCGCGGCTCCGGTCAGGGCAAGGAAGAACTTCTTCATTAGAATTCGGACTCCTCTGCTCCAGTCCCTTCATCAAGTGTCAGGGCGAGCTAACGTCCAAATGATTGCACCCCGCCCTGATGCCGTCCGCCAGCACCGCATGCAACGCTGAATTGTTACAGGGTCGCCCGCCGGGCCGCCAGTCACAAGCTTGACAGCAGTTAAATCTCTGTTTAACAGGACCACCAACACCGGGTGGCGACGCCCGGTGGTTTCTTTTGCATGGGCAGGACCTCACCGGAAGCCAGTCTGTCGGCGGTCTTGTTCGAACTGACGTGTCCCGTGGGTTTTCCGTCGCGTCGCGTGGAAAACCCTGTCAGGTCTCGAAAACGGAGGCCAGAGGAGGGCGCGTTTCCTTCGCCTGGAGCCATGGGGTTCCGGGTATATTGTCTTGAAAGGGAATGCGATGAGCAAGCGCGAATCCGCGAAATACAAGATCGACCGCCGTCTCGGCGAAAACATCTGGGGCCGCCCGAAGTCCCCGGTCAACAAGCGTGAGTACGGCCCCGGCCAGCACGGCCAGCGCCGCAAGGGCAAGCTTTCCGACTTCGGCCTGCAGCTGCGCGCCAAGCAGAAGCTGAAGGGCTACTATGGCGACGTTTCGGAAAAGCAGTTCCGCAAGGTCTATGAAGAGGCCAACCGCCGCAAGGGCGACACTTCCGAGAATCTGATCGGCCTGCTCGAGTCGCGTCTGGACGCGATCGTCTATCGCGCCAAGTTCGTGCCGACCATCTTCGCTGCCCGTCAGTTCGTCAACCACGGCCACGTCAACGTCAACGGCAAGCGCGTCAACATCGGCTCTTACCGCTGCAAGCCGGGCGACGTCATCGAGGTGCGCGAGAAGTCGAAGCAGCTCGTCATCGTGCTGGAATCGGTTGGTCTGGCCGAGCGCGACGTGCCGGACTACATCGAGGCCGACCACAACAAGATGACCGCGACCTACGGCCGCGTTCCGGGCCTCTCGGACGTTCCGTTCGCCGTGCAGATGGAACCGAACCTGGTCGTCGAATTCTATTCGCGCTGATAGAAGCCAATCGGCGATACCATCCAAGGCCGCCCTCGAGGCGGCCTTTTCTTTGTGTGCCATGTCCGCTAAGCCGGGCCGTAACGAAGACCGTGGGGCATTTGCGCCATGAACATGCTGCCAGATACCAAATCACTTGGCATCAAATCGCTTGAACCGATCGCCGACGAGGACGAGGGCGGGTTTCATCCGCTGTTTCGCGACGTGCCGTCGTCGGTCGAGTTCAACAAGCTGCGCAAGCGGCTCTTGAGGCTTACCCGCCAGGCGATCGAAGACTTCACCATGGTGAAGCCAGGCGAGCGCTGGCTTGTGGCGCTCTCCGGCGGCAAGGATTCTTATGGCCTGCTTGCCCTGCTGCTCGACCTCAAATGGCGCGGGCTGCTGCCGGTCGAGCTGCTGGCCTGCAATCTCGATCAGGGCCAGCCGAATTTTCCAAAACACATCCTGCCGGACTATCTCAGCGCCAACGGCATTGCGCACCGCATCGAGTACCAGGACACCTATTCGGTGGTCACCGACAAGCTACCCGAAGGCAGCACCTATTGCTCGCTCTGCTCGCGGCTGAGGCGCGGGCACCTCTACCGCATCGCGCGCGAGGAGGGCTGCGCCGCCCTGGTGCTCGGCCACCACCGCGAGGACATCCTCGAAACCTTCTTCATGAACCTCTTCCATGGCGGGCGTCTCGCCGCCATGCCGCCCAAGCTGATCAATGACGAGGGCGACGTGATGGTTCTGCGTCCGCTTGCCTATTGCACGGAGGCTGACCTCGAGAAATTCGCCAACGCCATGAAGTTCCCGATCATCCCTTGCGACCTCTGCGGCAGCCAGGAAGGGCTGCAGCGCAATGCGATGAAGGCGATGCTCGACGACATCGAGAAGCGCATGCCCGGCCGCAAGGATACGATGATTCGCGCCATGACCAATGTGCGGCCCTCACACCTGCTCGACCGAAAACTCTTCGACTTCGCCGCGCTCGATGCCGGCCTCACCACAGGGCAAGACATTTCCGATGACATTTGACGACCGCGCGATCGACTGGCTGGCCGACCTTCTCGCCGATGCAGCCAGGGCCGAAATCATGCCGCGCTTCCGCCGGCTGGGCGA
Source organism: Mesorhizobium album (assembly GCF_033977205.1). Classification (NCBI taxonomy): domain Bacteria; kingdom Pseudomonadati; phylum Pseudomonadota; class Alphaproteobacteria; order Hyphomicrobiales; family Phyllobacteriaceae; genus Mesorhizobium; species Mesorhizobium album. The sequence continues at coordinate 83,807 of NZ_JAVIIW010000009.1, forward strand.
GGGCGATGTCCGCCAGAAGACCTCCGCCGCCGATCTGGTGACGGAGGCGGATGTGAACGCTGAACGGCTGATCACAGCCAGGCTGCGTGAGCGTTACCCTTCAGCGATGATCATCGGCGAGGAGGCCTGCTCCGACAATCCGGCCCTGCTCAAGGGTCTCGGCGACGCCGCGCTTGCCTTCGTCATCGATCCGGTCGACGGCACCTTCAATTTCGCCTCCGGCGTGCCGCTGTTCGGCGTCATGCTCGGCGCGGTGGTCGGGGGCGAGACGGTTGCCGGCATCATCCACGACCCGGTGGGCAAGGACTGGCTGATCGGCTCCAAGGGCGCGGGCAGCCATATCCGCCATGCGCATGGCGCGCTGGAGAAGGTGCGGGTTGCCGAACCGGTGCCGATCTCTGAGATGACGGGCGCGGTTTCCTGGCAGTTTCTGAAAGAGCCGGAGCGCTCGCGGCTCGCACGCAACCAGACCAAGGCGTTGTCGCAATTCGGCTATCGCTGCGCCGCGCACGAATATCGGCTGCTGGCCAGCGGCCACGCGCATTTCGTCGTCTACAATAAGCTGATGCCGTGGGACCACCTGGCCGGCGTGCTCATCCATCGGGAAGCCGGCGGCCATGCAGCGCGGATCGACGGCAATCCTTATCTGCCGTCGCATGTCGACGGCAGCCTGCTCGTAGCGCCGGATAAAGACAGCTGGGACGAACTGCGCCGCGAGCTCTGGGCAGATTAGGATCGACGCTGCCGGCGGAGTTCTGACGGTTGACGGAAAGATCGACAGGACCGTAAGCATCGGAGATGCGAATGAGCCCTCGGTCCGCGATGGTCGCTCTTGCTCTTGCCATCGCTATGGTCGCCGGTCTCGACGAAGCGACAGCGCAGCAACGCGCTTGCGGCAACCGCGATCCCATCAACTCCATAGCGGAAATGTCGGCTGCCATCTATGCCTGCTGGCAGCCGCCTCATGGAACTGCTGGTCTATCCTTGACACTACGGTTCTCGCTTCGCCGAGACGGAACACTTATCGGCAAGCCACGCGCCACCTTCTCCGAGTTGGGACCGGACGACAGACTGAATAGAGCTTTCGTTGCTTCCGTCCTCGAGGCTCTCGATAAAGCTCTGCCATTGCTCTTTACTGAAAGCATGGGCGAGGCGATCGCAGGGCGCATACTTTCCCCGCGCTTCACCGCGGCAGCAGAACGCAAATCCTGAATACATCCAACGGCGGGTTCGAGCTCGTCTCTATACCGGTGGGTTGTGCGGCTGGAACAGGCGCCCGCGCTCGGCGACCAAGATCATCAGCAGGGCAGCGACAGACACGCTGCAGAAGCCTGCGGCGAGCGGCGTCACCGTGCCGTTATAGGCTTGGCCGATCAGCGTGCCGAGGAGGCCGCCGAGAAAGGTCTGCATGAAGCCGAGGATGGAGGACGCGGTGCCGGCGAGCTCGCCGAGCGGCTCCATCGCGAGCGCGTTGAAATTCGCGCCGAGGCAGCCGAACGGAACCATCGCACCGGCAAAGAAGGCGATGAACAGCCAGAGCGGCATCTCGATCTCCAGCGAGACGACGAGCCAGATCAGGCTGATGGCGAGGAAGAGCAGCAGCGCGCTTTGCGACAGGCGGCGCATGCCGATCTTGCCGACGAGCCGCGCGTTGAGGAAGTTCGAGAAAGCGAGCACGCCGGCCACGCCGGCGAAGATCAGCGGAAACAGCTCGCCGACATGGAAGACGTCGAGATAGATCTGCTGTGCCGAATTGATGAAGCCGAACATGGCGCCGAAGATGAAGGTGCTGGCGAACGCATAGCAAAGCGCGATGCGGTTGGTGAGCACGATGCGGAAGCCGCCAACGATCGCGTTGACCGTCAGTGGCCGGCGATATTCCGGATGCAGCGTTTCCGGCAGGCGCAGCAGCGACCATGTCGAGACGATCAGCGCGCCGACGGCCATGGTGACGAAGATCCAGTGCCAGGTGGCGAACAGCATGATGAACTGGCCGATGCCGGGCGCGACGACCGGGATCGCCATGAACACCATGAAGATCAGCGACATCACCTCGGCCATGCGGCGACCCTCGAAGGTATCGCGCACGATCGAGACGGCGATGACGCGCGTCGCCGCGGCGCCGATGCCTTGCACGGCACGGCAGGCGAGCAGGATACCAAAGGTCGGAGCAATCGCGGCGGCAGCAACCGCCGCGACATAGATGATCAGGCCGGCGACCAGCGGCGCGCGGCGGCCGAAACGATCCGAGACCGGTCCGAAGAAAAGCTGCCCGCTGCCGAAGCCGAGGATGTAGGCGGTGATGACGTATTGGCGGTGGTTTTCGTTCTCGACGCCGAGCGAGGCGCCGATCTGCTGCAACGCCGGCAGCATGATGTCGATGGCCAGAGAGTTGAGCGCCATCAGCGCCGCGCAGAGCGCGATGAATTCCCAGCGCGGAATGGGCAAGCTGCTTGCCGATTGCTGCGCCACTACCTGCTTGTCCACGGCAAAATCCGATCATCAAACGAACATGCGCCGGATTACCGGCGCATCGATTCGTCCCGTTCCCAAAAAACCTTGAGAACTACAATGCCGAGGTGGGGGCGGCCCCGGAAGTCTTGGCTATGCCCGCTAAACAGCAGGCCTGCGCGAACTCAACTCAGGCGGCGCCTTTGACGCTGACGCCCTTTTCGACCAGGAAGCTCTGCAACTCGCCGGCCTGGAACATCTCGCGCACGATGTCGCAACCGCCGACGAACTCGCCCTTGACGTAGAGCTGCGGAATGGTCGGCCAGTTGGAATAGTCCTTGATGCCCTGGCGCAGCTCGGCCGAGGTCAGCACGTTCACGCCCTTGTAGTCGACCCCGACATAGTCGAGGATCTGCACAACCTGGCCGGAAAAGCCGCACTGCGGGAAGCCGGGTGTGCCCTTCATGAAGAGCACCACGTCGTTGCTCTTTACTTCACTGTCGATGTAGTCGTTGATGCCACTCATGGGAATCCTTTCACGCCTGTGGGAGTCAGGCTCGAAGCATGTCCTTCAAATAGACCCATAGGTTGGCTGAAACAAGACGTTAGCCACGACGCCATCGGAATGGCGCAAGGGATAACGCGATTTTGGGCCAAGCCTGGGTGGCGATCGGGCTCAGTCCGGAACGCTGGTCTGCAGGGCCAGCGCGTGCAGCACGCCGCCCATATTGCCCTTCAGCGCGTCATAGACCATCTGGTGCTGCTGCACGCGGCTTTTTCCCCGGAAGCTTTCCGCAACCACCTCGGCCGCGTAGTGGTCGCCGTCGCCGGCCAGATCGCGAATCGTCACCTTGGCGTCGGGAATGCCTTCCTTGATCAGCCGTTCGATGTCGTGCGCGTCCATTGCCATGCGGGTTTTCCCTGTCTGGGTCTTGATATCATTAGATATGGTCGAAATGGCGGATGGGCTATATCCGAAGGCCGCCAAAACGCCATTCCATCATATCACGGGTCGACGACCTCGTTTGCCATGAAGCGAGGAAACCAGGATTCGTGAGCGGCGGTCAATTCGCTGACCGATACGGCACGTGCCTCTCCGAGTTTCAGGGTGTCGCCGCCGGTCGTGCCGATCCAGGGGGCGAAGATGCCGAGCTTCTCCTGCTGCTGGCGGATCCTGTCCCATTCGCCGCTTTGCGGGTCGATCGAGAGCGTCAACAGATAGCGGCCCTGGTCCTCGCCGAACCAGACCGGGGTCGGGTCGGTGCCGGTGAGCCCCGGAACGGTGGCGCCGATGCCGGAGGCCATCGCCATTTCGGCAAGCGCCACCGCAAGGCCGCCATCCGAAACGTCATGCGCGGCAGTCACGATACCGGAAGCGATAAGCGCTCGCACATGATCACCGACGCGCTTCTCATGCGCGAGATCGACGGGCGGCGGCGGGCCGTCGGCGCGGCCATGGATGTCGCGCATATAGACGGACTGGCCGAGATGGCTCCCCCACGTCGCCGGCGCGCCGACCAGCACGATCATCTGCCCCTCGGCGGCAAAGCCGATGCGGGCCATCTTCGACCAATCGGCGATCAGCCCGACGCCGCCGATGGTCGGTGTCGGCAGGATGCCGCGGCCATTGGTCTCGTTGTAGAGCGAGACATTGCCGGAGACGATCGGGAAGCCGAGCGCGCGGCAGGCATCGCCGATGCCTTTCACCGCACCGACCAGCTGGCCCATGATCTCCGGCCGTTCCGGATTGCCAAAATTGAGGTTGTCCGTCGCCGCAAGCGGCAGGGCGCCGGTGGCGGTCAGGTTGCGCCAGCATTCGGCTACCGCCTGCTTGCCGCCCTCGTAGGGATCGGCCTCGCAATAGCGCGGCGTCACATCGGAGGAGAAGGCGAGCGCCTTGGTCGGATGGCCTTCGACGCGCACCACGCCGGCGTCGCCGCCGGGAAGCTGCAGCGAATTGCCCTGGATCAGCGTGTCGTACTGCTCCCACACCCAGCGGCGCGAGGAGAGATCCGGCCCGCCGAGCAGCCTGAGCAGCGCATCCGCGACGTCGGCCTTCGGCGCATCATCCGCGGCAAGCGGCGCCGGCTTCTTGGATTCGACCCATGGGCGGTCATATTCCGGCGCCTGGTCGCCCAGTTCCTTGATCGGCAGGTTGGCGACCTCGTCGCCCTGGTGCAGAACGCGAAAGCGCAGGTCGTCAGTGGTCTTGCCGACGATGGCGAAGTCGAGCCCCCATTTGTGGAAGATCGCCTCGGCCTCCTTTTCCTTTTCGGGGCGCAGCACCATCAGCATGCGCTCCTGGCTTTCCGACAGCATCATCTCGTAAGCGCTCATGCGCTCTTCGCGCACCGGCACCTTGTCGAGGTCGAGCTCGATGCCGAGATCGCCCTTGGCGCCCATTTCGACCGCCGAGCAGGTGAGGCCGGCCGCACCCATGTCCTGGATAGCGATGACTGCGCCCGACGCCATCAACTCGAGGCAGGCCTCCAGCAGGCATTTCTCGGTGAAGGGGTCGCCGACCTGGACGGTCGGGCGCTTCTCCTCGATCTTATCGTCGAATTCGGCCGAGGCCATGGTGGCGCCGCCGACGCCGTCACGCCCGGTCTTGGCCCCGAGATAGACGACCGGCAGGCCGACGCCCTTGGCCTGCGACAGGAAGATGGCATTGGTCTTGGCAAGGCCGGCGGCGAAGGCGTTGACCAGGATGTTGCCGTTGTAGCGCGGGTCGAAATTGACCTCGCCGCCGACGGTCGGCACGCCGAAGGAATTGCCGTAGCCGCCGATGCCCGAAACGACGCCGGCGACCAGATGCCGGGTCTTGGGATGGTCCGGCGCGCCGAAGCGCAGCGCGTTCATCGCCGCGATCGGCCGCGCGCCCATGGTGAAGACGTCGCGCAGGATGCCGCCGACGCCTGTCGCGGCCCCTTGATAGGGTTCGATGTAGGAGGGGTGGTTGTGGCTCTCCATCTTGAAGACGACGCAGTCGCCGTCGCCGATGTCGACCACGCCGGCATTCTCGCCCGGCCCCTGGATGACCTGCGGACCGCTGGTGGGCAGCGTGCGCAGCCATTTCTTGGAGGACTTGTAGGAGCAGTGCTCGTTCCACATCGCCGAGAAGATGCCGAGCTCGGTGAAGCTCGGCTCACGGCCGACCAGGTCGAGGATGCGCTGGTATTCATCGGGCTTCAGCCCATGCGCGGCGACGAGCTCGGGAGTGATCGGCACGGAATTTGAAATGGTCATGAGCGGCGATTTGTATCCGTGGGAGAGGGGGTTTTCGAGTCTCCTCTTATCGCAAGCTTTGGCGCGATACACCCCACCGGATGACGAAAAACGCCGGAAAACCGTCGCGTCGGCGAGCGCCAGGCCGATAGCGTTCGGTGCGGGCGAGGAAAAGGGCGGGTCAGGAAAAACTGTCGTAGCCGGCGCGGCCTTCGTCGAGGAGGCGCCGGATGACCGCGACGCCGCCGGCGACATCCTGGCTCTGCCGTGGCTGCGAGATGCCGAAGCGGACGCTGTGGAACACCTGCTCGGAGCGGCCTGCCTTGAACTCGTCCTCGTCGTCGATCAGCACGCCCTGCGTCAGGCAGGCATTCTTGAAGGTGCCGGAAAGCCACGGGTCAGGCAAGGTCAGCCAGACGAAGGGCACATTGTCCCTTGTCTTGAAATCGAACCCGGCGAGCATCACGCGCACGGTGGCAAGGCGGGCCTGGATCTCGGCGATGCAGCGCCTGCGGATTTCACGCGCCTGGCCGGAGGCCACCAGCCTCGAGCCGACCTCGGCCAGCAGGAAGGGCAGGCCGCCGGTCATCATCTTGTGCGCGACGCGGATGCGGTGGCGATAGGCCGGCGGGCAGGAGAGCCAGCCGCCGCGCACACCGGCCGCGACCGATTTCGACAGGCCGCCGGCGACGATGGTGCGCTCGGGCGCATATTCGGCCAGCAGCGGCGTCGGATCGTCGGTCAGCTCGCCATAAAGGTCGTCTTCGATCAGCACAACATTGTATTCGCGCGCAATGCGCGCGATCGCCTGCCGGCGTTCCGCCGAGAGCGTCACCAGGGTCGGGTTCTTCGCCGTCGGCATCAGGAACATCATCTTCGGATGCTTCTGAGCGCAGACGCGCTCGAAATCGTTGGGGTCGATGCCTTCGTCGTCCGCCAAGACCAGGACGGTGCGGCGCCCGATCAGCCCGGCGCTGCGCGAGATCTGCGAATAGGTGAGGTGCTCGAAGACGATGTAATCGCCGGGAGTGGTCAGTGCGGCTATTACCGCCATCACGGCGGCATGGGTGCCAAGCGTCGGCACGATTGAATCGGGCAAGGGGCGGAAGGAATTGCGCCCCAGCCAGTGGCTGCCCGCCTCGTACCAGCGTTCGGGAAAATCCCTGGTGTAGCTCGAAATGTCGTGAGGATGATCCTGCGCCGTCCGCGCCAGCACTTCGGCGATGATCGCGCCCTGGCCGACATCGGGCGCGGCAGTGCTGTCGAAGCGCAGCTTGCCGCCTGGCGCATCGATGGCACGCGTGCCTTGGATGGCGGGCTCCAGATCCGCTTTCGGGGTCTCCGTGCGCTGAGCCAGCACATAGGTGCCGCGCCCGACCTCACCGCTTACCAGGCCACGTTCCCGCAACAGCTGATAGGCTCGACCGACGGTGCCGACCGTCGTGCCGATGTCATAGGCGAGGTCGCGCTGCGGCGGCAATTTTGCACCGGCATCGATGACACCCTTGTCGATATCTGACTCAATGCTGTCAGCAAGGCGCTGATACAGAGGGCCGGAGCCGGAAGAGACATCGGGGAGCCAATTTGTCATGGTGACAATTTTCTATATTGCACCGCGATACGAGTCAATCGATATGAAATCGCGGGCAGCAAGGGTACAATTCATCAATTGGTGGAATGAAAGATGAATACAATTGATACATTCCGTGGCGCCGAATTGCATGGGCGCCCCGCGGTTCGCCGCGGGTTTGTCGATCGTATCGTGTTCGTGCTTGGCTCCATCGCCAGACAGGTCGGCCGTATGCTGGAGCGGCGCCGCAGCCGCCTGGCCCTGCTGGAAATGACCGACGAGCAGCTCAAGGACATAGGCGTCTCGCGCTGCGATGCGCACCGCGAAGGCATCAGGCCGTTTTGGGAGTAATCGCCGGGCTTCGGCGGCTACTTCCGCAGCCTGGCGATGCCGTGGTCGGCAAGTACGGCGAGCACGCAAAGTCCGAGAAACAGAGCCGTCGTGGTCAGCGCCGAAATGGCGACGCTGGCCGCACCGTTCTTGGCCACGTCGAGGAACGGGTAGGGCACTTCGCCGGCGAATGGCGCGCGTATCAGCGCGTAGGCGAGATAGGCAAGCGGATAGACCATCCACCAGGAAATGTCGCGCCAGCGCGTGCTGCCGTCGGCGCCAGCGAACAGCCACCAAAGAACAAAGATCAGCGGCGCCACATAGTGCAAGAGGGCGTCGCAGATGAAGAACAGACCTTCGGGCGCCCAAAGGCGCGCGAGCACCGTCGCGTACACGATGAAGACCAGCGTTATGGCGACCGCTACGCCCGCCTGCATGCGCTTCCCGGCAAAGGCCGGGAACCAGGCGTAGCCGGCGGGCGAGACCAGCGAAGCGTGCACCAGCACTGCGGCGATGTTGGTCAGGATGGTGAAGAAGCTGAAATAGAAGATAATAGAGCCGACCGGGCCGCGGCCCGCCGCCATCGACGTCGGTATGCTGATCGCGAACTGCAGGACAAGCGCGAAAAGCCCGACGATCAATCCCGCAATTTGCAGGAACCGGCCCATGGCAGGCTCACGCGGCAGCGGCGCAGGACGGATTGCCGGTTTGCCAGCGGGCGATGTCGGAGCCAATGCGCGCGCCGAGCGGTTCGGCCATCAGCGGCCCGAATACGTCCACCTTGCTGGAATTGCCCTGCGCCTGCACGACCAGCAGCGGCTTGCCGCCATAGTGCTTGGCGGGTACCAGCAGCAAACGTGGCGTGCCGCTGTAGGAATTGAGCTCGTTGGCCATCTGATAGGCTTTGAAGGCCGGGTCCTTGCTGGCGATCCAGCATTTATGCGCGGCGATCGCCACCTGCTCCATGGCAAGCAGCGAGGCGCTCTTGCCCGAAGGCGCCGGCGTGGATTTCGAGCCGGATTGGCAGGACGCCAGCGCGAGCCCGGTGGCGGCCAGGAGAGCTAGGCGAGCAAACGTCAGTCTCATGGTCAGGCCGCCCCGTTGGTCTGAAAGAATTGTTCTGAAAGGAATGTCTGGAAAGGATCAAGCGGCGATGCCGAGTGCGCCTTCGAACAGCGCCCGGCCGTCGCTGCCGCCATGCGCCGCCTCGATCAGGTTTTCCGGATGCGGCATCAGGCCGAGCACATTGCCCTTCTCGCTGACGATGCCGGCGATGTCGTTGATCGAGCCGTTGGGATTGGTGCCTTCGGCATAGCGGAACACCACCCGGCCTTCGCCTTCGAGGCGCGCAAGTGTGTCGGCATCGGCGAAATAATTGCCGTCATGGTGCGCCACCGGCGAGCGGATGATCTCACCCGGCTTGTAACGGCGGGTGAACATGGTGTTGGCGTTGGCGACCTCGAGCTTCACCTGTCGGCAGACGAATTTCAGCGAGGCATTGCGCATCAGGGCGCCGGGCAGCAACCCCGCTTCGACCAGGATCTGGAAGCCGTTGCAGACGCCGATGACCATGACGCCCTTGGCCGCCTTTTCGGCAACCGCCCGCATCACCGGCATGCGCGCGGCGATCGCGCCGCAGCGCAGATAGTCGCCGAAGGAGAAGCCGCCGGGGATGGCGATCAGGTCGACATCGGGAATTTCGGTATCGGTCTGCCAGACGGTCGCCGGCGCCTGCCCGGAAATTTTGGTCAACGCCGCGATCATGTCGCGGTCGCGGTTGAGGCCAGGCAGGAGGACGACGGCTGATTTCATGTTGTTGGTACCCTGGTCGTTTGGGATAACCTGATCCTGCGAGCAAGCAGCGCCAGGCAGAAGTAAAAAAGAAGCGCGATCCCGAGTATCATCAAACCGACCCAGCCCAGACCACTCTTCGGCCCAAACAGAAGATCGTGCCAGTCAGTCGCAAGCCGCGCCGAATCATACAGCATGAGCGCCGCAATCAGTACTCCGGGTAGGGCACATGCCAATCCCAGAACGTGCAGCCCAGGTCCCAAGATCGATTTGCCGCTAAGTCGGTGACCCCACAATGGCGATCTCGCGTCGGCCATCGGCCTCTCCGGCACAACCTCAGGTTATGGCCACACTATAATTCTCAATCACTGTGTTCGCCAGAAGCTTGTCGCACATGGCCTTGAGGTCGGCTTCGGCCTTGGCCTTGTCTGTGCCGGCGAGCTCGATGTCGAACACCTTGCCTTGCCGCACCTGGCCGACGCCGTCGAAGCCCAGACCTGAGAGCGCATGCTCGATCGCCTTGCCCTGCGGGTCGAGCACGCCGTTCTTGAGGGTCACGGTGATGCGGGCTTTCATCGATACTCCTGAGTCATCCTATGCTGCGACGGACCTGCCGTTGCTGGCAGGCCGCTTGCTGTCAGTGCTTCGTGCCCTTCGACGGCTCGGAGGAAGCGACAAGCACCGGACCCGTCGGGCGCGGCGGCTCGTTCTCGTTCATGATGCCGAGGCGGCGGGCGACTTCCTGATAGGCCTCGACCAGCCCGCCCATATCGCGGCGGAAGCGATCCTTGTCGAGCTTGTCTTGTGTGGCGACATCCCACAGCCGGCAGGAATCCGGCGAGATCTCGTCGGCGACGACGATGCGCATCATGTCGCCCTCGAAAAGGCGGCCGCATTCGATCTTGAAGTCGACGAGCTGGATGCCGACGCCCAGGAACAGGCCGGAGAGGAAGTCGTTGACGCGGATGGCCAGCGCCATGATGTCGTCGATCTCCTGCGGGCTTGCCCAGCCGAAAGCGGTGATGTGCTCTTCCGACACCATCGGATCGTCCAGCGCATCGGCCTTGTAATAGAACTCGATGATCGAGCGCGGCAGCACGGTACCTTCCTCGATGCCCAGGCGCTTGGCCAGCGAGCCGGCGGCGACGTTGCGCACCACCACTTCGAGCGGGATGATCTCGACTTCCTTGATCAGCTGCTCGCGCATGTTGAGCCGGCGGATGAAATGGGTCGGGATGCCCATGCGGTTCAGGTGGTTGAAGATGTGCTCGGAAATGCGGTTGTTGAGCACGCCCTTGCCATCGACCACTTCGTGCTTCTTCTTGTTGAAGGCGGTGGCGTCGTCCTTGAAGAACTGGATCAGCGTTCCCGGCTCCGGGCCTTCATAGAGGATCTTGGCCTTGCCTTCGTATATGCGGCGGCGATTTTTCATCTGATTTTTTTCTCTGGATTGGCGGGCAGGCGGCAAGCGACCAGTTCCTGTCCGTCTGCCTAAATTAGTTGCGCCGACGGTGGCGTTCAATGGCGGTGTCTATAGCAATCACAATGTTTGCTCAATCGGCAAATCCTGCCAATCAACCGGTTTCGGGACCGAAATGCCGCAGCGCAGCATGCGATGTAGCATATTGACCGGCCCGCGACCTTTTGGTTTGTGCTTGGCCAGAACGCATTTTTGTCGCCACGCGAATCGGTTTGACCGGAGGGACGTCATGAGCAGCATGAAAGACCGCGAAGAGGGCTTCGAGCGCAAATTCGTCTTCGACGAGGAGCTCCGCTTCAAGGCCGCGGCGCGCCGCAACCGGGCGCTCGGACTGTGGGCCGCCGAAAAGCTCGGCAAGACAGGTGCCGATGCCGAGGCCTATGCGAAGGAGGTGGTTGTCTCCGATATCGAGGAAGCCGGCGACCACGATGTCTTCCGCAAGATCCGCAAAGATTTCGACGCGGCCGGCGTCAACCAGTCGGACCACCAGATCCGCCGCACCATGGACGAGCTGATGGCGGAGGCGATCGAGCAGATCAAGAACGCATAAATATCATTGGACCAATCGACCGCCCGGCCTAGCCGGGCGGTTTTTCTTTGCCTTTGCCGCCGTTTCCGGCTGAAACTGCGCATTGTTAACAAGGAAAGTTCTGATGTCGCTCAAGTCCCGCCTGGCCGCCGACGAAACGCTGTTCACCGCCTGGTCCGGGGTGCCGGACGCGCTGACGGTCGAAATCATCGCCAAGCAGGGCTTTGACGCCGTAACCCTCGACATGCAGCACGGCGGCCATCACGAGGACAGCGTGCTGCGCGGCCTTGTGCCGGTGCTTGCCGCCAACAAGCCGGCGCTGGTGCGCATTCCGGTCGGCCGCTTCGACATGGCAAGCCGCGCGCTTGACTTCGGCGCCGAGGCGGTGATTGCGCCGATGGTGAATTCGGTGTCCGATGCCAGGCAGTTTGCCGCAGCGATGAAATATCCGCCGATGGGCGAGCGCTCCTGGGGCCCGACCTATGCCTTCCCTCGCCATGGCAAGGGCGACCACGCCGAATGGCTGCGCGATAGCAACCAGCGCACCATGGCCTTCGCCATGGTCGAGACGCGGGCGGCCTTTGAGGCGCTCGACGGTATCCTCGATACGCCCGGTATCGACGGCATCTTCGTCGGTCCGTCGGATTTCTCGATCGCTTGGTCGAACGGCACCACCGTCAATTCGACGCTGGAAAGCATGATGGAGACGGTCGCCTCGATCGCCGAGCGGACGCGCAAGGCCGGCAAGCACGCAGCGATCTATGTGATCGAGCCGGCCGTTGCTGGCCGCGTGGTGTCGATGGGCTACCGGCTGCTCGCCATGGGCTCGGACCACACGCTGATTTCGCTCGGCGCGAAAACCCTTTTGAAGAGCATGCGGGATTCGATCGGATCTTGAATTTCGGCTTACCGTTCCAAGCAATTTGCGATCAGGCCTCCGCCGCGGTGGCCGCGACGATCGGCTTGCCGCGCCTGAACCGGCCGAACAGAGCGCCGACTGCCAGAACCCACCAGTTGTTGAAGGCCATCAGCGGCAGCGCCGCCAGGATCGAGCCGATAATGGCGGCAGCGGCGCCGATCGTGGCGGAGCCCGTGGCCAGCAGGGTCCATGATCCCAGCGAGCAGATGACGGGCACATGAACGAGGTAGAGCGGGAACGACAGATCGCCCAGGAAACGTACCGCCTTGCCCGAGAGCCATGAGGGTGGGTTGTCCGTGGCAAGCGTCGCATACACCAGAATGATGCTTGCCGGGATGGCCACGCAGGCCTGCCGCAATTGAGCGTCCAAGCCTGCAACCTCAAGGACGGCGAAAGGTCGGTACACGCCCACAGCCTCTCCCGCATAACCCAGCAGCCCGAGAGCAACTGCAGTGATAACGCTTCTCACCCACGAATTCGGCCGAAATCCCGTCGCAAGCAGAGGGTAGAGCAGGAGGCCGGCAGCAAAGGCGCCAAAGACGAAATTGCCTTGCCAAGCCAGGCATATGCCTGTTGCGACTGCCAGCCATGACAGCAACGGCGAGCGAGCCTGCAGGAAGAAGATGATCGGAGCGAGAGCGAAGACCAGCAGGCTGCCCCAGAACTCGTACACCATGGTCCACAGGCTGGTGTCGTAATAGCTGTCGCCGTCGATGAATGTCAGCCAGGCTCCCTGCAGGAACGCGTCGGCGAAATTGGCGCTCTCTGGCGAAAGTATCCGCGAGGCGCCGCCAAACTTGGCCAGCCAGCCTGATTGGGTCAGGGCGGACGCATCTCTGAAGAAATAAAAATCCAGCTTGAAGAGGATGCAGGACGCCACCACGCTGACCAGCACCGGACCGGCCAGGCGCGGCAGGCGCTTCACCGCGCCGAACAGAAGATCTTCCGCTTTGCGGGTTTCAAAATAGCGTTTCACCAGAACGTAGGACGAAAGCACGAAGAATAAGTACACGGCAGAACGCCCGTTGAAGGCGACAAAAGCCGGGCTCGTTTTGATCGATTGTGAGGCCCGATCTCCGAGACCGACCGCTTGGGGCGCAAAGCCAAGCAAAATGTGCCAGTTCAGAACGACAAAGGCTGCGGCACCCCTCAAGAATTCAAGTGAATGATCCTTGCACAAGGATTTACCTTTTTTGACGAATAGCTCCCTGGTTACGCAATGCGCAGGTATCCGAGGTTTCTGATTGTTTGCGGATAGAATCTAAACCACGTTGCGTCGGAACAAACTAGCGAATGACGCCTTAAATTACTATATATGGAGTCGAGCATCCCGACTTTATATATTTTAGCCGATGCTTATAATTCTGTCAGGAACTTGGCGAAGGTCATCGAGCCTTCTGGCCAGGGGCCGAAGCCCGCATCGGCATTGAGATGGCCGGCGTCGCCGGCGTCGATGAACAGCGAACCCCAGGCGGCTGCGATGTCCTCGGCAACTGCGAAGGCGCAGAACGGATCGTTGCGGCTGGCGATCACGATCGACGGAAAGGGCAGGGGCGTGCGCGAATAGGGACCGAAGGTCATCAGGTGCCTCGGCCTGATCTCCGGATTGGAGACATCGGGTGGCGCGACGAAGAAGGCGCCCGCAACCGGTCTTTGGAATTGCGGGATGGCCTGAACCGCCGCCGCCACGCCGAGCGAATGCGCGACGATCACGACCGGCCGCTCGGCCTCGTTGACGGCTTTCGCCACGCTTGCCGTCCAGTCCTCGCGCACCGGCTTCGACCATTCGGCCTGCTCGACCCGGCGCGCCGTCGATAGTTTCGACTGCCAGCGGGTCTGCCAGTGCTCGGGGCCGGAATTGGTGTAGCCCGGCACGATGAGGATATCTGCGTCCTTGACTTTCATCGCGCGGATGTAGCGAGCGGCCTTGTCTCATGCAACCATGCCGTCGGCACGTCGCATTCACAATTGTGAACAACCTGTTCTATTCTTTCCGTCTTGTGTGAACGGTCGCGATGGACGATCTGAGGTGTGAAACAGGAACAACTAATAGATCAGCCGGCGCGGCTCCCACGGGGCTCCCATGGAGAGACAGTCGCCCGAACGGAGAGTTTGATGAGTGAACTGCCTTTTGCCGCGACCACCCCGGTCAGCGTTTCGCGCGTCGGGTTGAAGGCGCGCGACGCCGAAAACCTGGCCGCCTATTACCGCGCCGTCGTCGGCCTGCAGGAGCTAAGCCGCGCCGATGGCGCGATCACGCTTGGCGCCGCCAACCGGCCGCTGCTGGTGCTTGAACAGGATGCTTCGGCCAAGCCGGACGATCCGCGCAGCGCCGGCCTGTTCCACACCGCTTTCCTGCTGCCGTCGCGCGCCGATCTTGGGCGCTGGATCAACCATGCCGCCGCCAACAGGATCGGCATCGAAGGCGCTTCCGACCATCTGGTCAGCGAGGCTCTTTATCTCACCGATCCGGAAGGCAACGGCATCGAAATCTATGCCGATCGCCGCCCGCAGGACTGGAAGTGGAACGGCGACAAGATTGCGATGTCGACCGAGCGGCTGAACCTGCCTGCGGTCGTGGCCAGCGTGCCGGCAGGCGACGCCGGCTGGCAGGGCGCGCCGGAAAACACGATTGTCGGCCATGTGCATCTGCGCGTCGGCCGTCCGGAAGAGGCCGAGGCCTGGTGGCATGACGAGTTCGGCTTCGACACGGTCGCCAAATATGGCGGCCAGGCGGTATTCCTGTCGTCCGGCCATTACCACCACCATATCGGCGCCAATGCCTGGCGCAGCGCCGGCGCCGGCCGCCGCGATCCGGCCCGCTCGGGCCTCGCCTGGGTGGAGATGCGCTCGGACAATGTGGCGGCCGAGACGACGCGTGAGGATCCTTGGGGCACGGTGATCAGGACTGTTCCTGGCAAGGCTTGATCGGGGCTGCGCCAAGCTGGAGCATCCCTCATCCGTCTCGGCGCTAAAGCGCCGATCCACCTTCTCCCACCGGGGAGAAGGGAAGGCCGCGCCAGCGTTACCGCCAATCGCCAAGGTTGTCCGCTGGGACGTAAGCCAGACGCCCCCTTCTCCCCTTGTGGGAGAAGGTGGCTTGTCGCGAAGCGACAAGACGGATGAGGGGTGCTCCAGCTTGGCGCCGACGGAGTCCCTTACTCGATCTCAAGCCTTTCCAAACACCCGCTTGAAGATCGTGTCGACATGCTTGGTGTGGTACCCGAGGTCGAACTTCTCGCGGATCTCCGCCTCGGGCAGCGCTGCGGTCACGTCCTTGTCGGCAAGCAGTTCTTCAAGGAAATCAGCGCCTTGCTCCCAAACCTTCATGGCGTTGCGCTGGACCAGCCGGTAGGCGTCCTCGCGTGAGACGCCGGCCTGCGTCAGCGCCAGAAGCACGCGCTGCGAATGCACCAGGCCGCGGAACTTGTTCAGGTTCTTCAGCATGTTCTCAGGGTAAACGAGCAGCTTGTCGACGACGCCGGTAAGCCGCGCCAAGGCGAAGTCGAGCGTCACCGTCGCATCCGGCCCGATCATGCGCTCGACCGAGGAGTGCGAAATATCGCGCTCATGCCAGAGAGCCACATCTTCCATCGCCGGCATCGCATAGGAACGAACCATGCGGGCAAGGCCGGTCAGGTTTTCGGTCAGCACCGGGTTGCGCTTGTGCGGCATCGCCGACGAGCCCTTTTGCCCCGGCGAGAAATATTCTTCCGCTTCCAGCACCTCGGTGCGCTGCAGATGGCGGATCTCGATGGCGAGGCGTTCGACCGACGAGGCGATCACGCCGAGCGTGGCGAAAAACATGGCGTGGCGGTCGCGCGGGATGACCTGGGTCGATACTGGCTCCGGCTTCAGCCCGAGCTGCTTCGCCACATGCTCTTCGACATAGGGATCGATGTTGGCGAAGGTGCCGACCGCGCCCGAGATGGCGCAGGTCGCGACGTCTTCACGGGCATGCACAAGCCGCTCGCGGCAGCGCGAGAATTCGGCATAGGCCTGCGCCAGCTTGACCCCGAAGGTCGTCGGCTCGGCATGGATGCCGTGGCTGCGGCCGATGGTGATGGTTTCCTTGTGCTCGAAGGCGCGGCGCTTCAGCGCCGCAAGCAGGGCGTCGATGTCGGCAAGCAGGATGTCGCCGGCGCGCTTGAGCTGCACCGCCAGGCAGGTGTCGAGCACGTCGGATGAAGTCATGCCCTGGTGGATGAAGCGGGCGTCCGGCCCGACGAATTCGGCGAGATGGGTGAGAAAAGCAATCACGTCGTGCTTGGTAACACGCTCGATCTCATCGATCTTGTCGACGTCGAATTTGGCGGCGCCGCCCTTTTCCCAGATGGTTTTCGCGGCTTCTTTCGGGATGACGCCGAGTTCGGCCAGCGCATCGCAGGCATGCGCCTCGATCTCGAACCAGATGCGGAATCGGGTTTCGGGCGACCAGATGGCGACCATTTCCGGCCGGGAATAGCGAGGGATCATCGTGTTCCAAGTCCTGCCTTGGGAGAAGCTTCGGCCGCGTCCTAACAGAGGCCGGGCCAATGCTCAACGCCGCCGGCACGCAAACCAGATGCCGGCGACCGCCATAACCTCGGACGCAACTGCGCACGAAGGGTTGAGGACGCGTGTCACAGGTGTCTGGTCATGGCGATCGACGGGACCCTGTCCCGTTTGCAGTCATGCTGGTTTCGCACTGGATTTCGCCTCCGGCCGAGTGGGTGGGGTTGCGTCATGGTGGACAGGAAGCGCCTTGTGATGATGCATCCAATCCGGCCCTTATCTGTTATTGTCGGCAGCCCCAATGGAGAACTACCATGACCGACACCAGCAAAATTCGCGAACGCATGGAAGTCGTCGGCGCTGACGGTGTCCATATTGGCACCGTTGACGGGATCGAGGGGAAGCGGATCAAGCTGACCAAGGCCGACAGCGGCCAGGGTTCGCATCGAAGGCATCACCACTTCATTCCCTTGAGCCTAGTCGCCGAGGTCGACGGCGGGAAAGTCTGGCTGTCGGCGAATTCGGATGTCGCGGTGACCTTCGAGGAAGAGAAAGACCCGACCTGACCGGCTACTCAGCGTGACGACCATACGGGAAATAAATCGCCGTCGGCGGGCGTTGCCGCATGGACGCCGCGGCTGATGGCGCGCGCCGTGGTGGCGCCTGCAGCCGCATAGAGGTCGATCGCGGCGTCGGCGCTGAGCTCGATGCCGCTCCTGCCGGTCGCCAGCGCAAAGACCAAGTCGCCGTCGGCCGGCGTATGCGTCGGCCATATGGCGCGCGCGAACCCGTCATGCGCCGAAATCGCCAGCCGCTTGGCGGCGGCTTTGGTCAGAACAGCGTCGGTGGCGATGACGGCAATCGTCGTGCTGCCGCCTTCTACCTGTGCCCCGACGTGGCTGTCGCGGTATTTCAACAGTATTTTTCTGGCGTCTTCCGGCAGCGGATCGGGATAGCCCAGGCCGCCGAACTCGTCGCCGATCTCGAAGGGCGCCGCCCAGAAGTGACGGCTGCGCCCAACCGTCACCGAGCCGGTCGGGTTGACCGCGACGAGCGCGCCGATGGTGACGCCGCTGTCGAGCACCGTCGAGGCTGAACCCAGCCCGCCTTTCAGCCCGAAAGTCAGCGCGCCTGTGCCGGCGCCGACCGTGCCGATCGGGAAGTCGGCCGTTGCCGCCTGAGCCGCCTCATAGCCCAGCTCGCGATAGGGCGGATAACGGCCCCAGTCCTTGTCGCCGCCATTGGGCAGGTCGAAGAGGATAGCCGCCGGCACGATCGGCACGCGGAAG
This sequence comes from Mesorhizobium album, assembly GCF_033977205.1. Lineage (NCBI taxonomy): Bacteria > Pseudomonadati > Pseudomonadota > Alphaproteobacteria > Hyphomicrobiales > Phyllobacteriaceae > Mesorhizobium > Mesorhizobium album. The sequence goes on from NZ_JAVIIW010000009.1 coordinate 101,885, forward strand.
CCGCCGACCTCATAGCCGATGTTTTTCTCCCGCAACGCCGCCTGCACGCCGGAGGCCGCGTCGAGGCCGAAGGCCGAACCGCCGGACAGCACAACAGCATGAATGGCCGCGATCGAATTCTGCGGCTCGAGCAGATCGGTCTCGCGGGTGCCAGGCGCGCCGCCCAGCACCTGGACGCCCGCCACCGCCGGTTCCTCGCATAGCACCACCGTGACCCCGGATTTCAGCCTGGCGTCGGCGGCATTGCCGACGCTGAGGCCGGCCACGTCGGTGATCAGGTTGCGAGGCCCGGTGCGGAACATCAGTTTTCCTCCAGCGGCACGAAATGCGTGCCGTCGAAGCGGAAGATACGGAAGGGGTTCTGGCTGAGATCGCCCTTTTCGTCGAAACGGAACGTGCCGATCACGGTCGCGAAATCATGACCTGTCAGCGTCTCGGCGAGCGGCTTGCCGGAACTTTCCGCATCGGCTGCTGCCGCCTTGGCGACCTCGACGGCCGCATAGGCCGGCAGGGTATAGCCGTCCGTCACGATTTTCCTTTCGGCAAAGGCCTGCATGATCTTGGGGTTCGCGACTTCCGCCCATTCCGGCAAGGCGATCATCAGCGTGCCGACCTCGTAAGGAACATCGCCGGGCTGCGTCCGCAACGTCTCGCCACCGGCGAAGGTTATGCCGGTATCGAGCTGCGCGGCATCCCGCCCCATGATGGCGATATCGTCCCCATCACCGCCGGCAAACACTCTTGTAGCACCTGCTTTCTTCAAGCGGCCGATCAGCCCGATCTGGTTGTCGAGCTGCGGCCGGAACGTATCGACGAAGACCGGTTTGAGCGCCGCCTGCTCGGCGGCCGCCCGGAAAGTCTCGGCGATCTCCCGGCCATAGATGGTACCGTCATCGATTATGGCGAACAATTCGTTCTGCCAGAGCTGCGTGAGGATCCTGGCCACCGCATTGCGTTCGTCGTCGCCGCGCGGCCCGAGACGGTAGACCGGCCAGCCGGTCTTGGCACGCCGGTCGGTCAGACTCTCCGTGCGCACGCCGACCGTGATGACCGGAATGTTGGCGTCCTTCAGGATCGGAAGCGCAGCCTCGATCGCCTCGGTGCAGAGAAAGCCCACGACGATAGTGACTTTGGCGTCCGCGAACTGCCTGGCGGCCGCTGCGCCGCCATCGGCTGTGCAGGCGTCATCGACGCTCTTGACTGCGACGCCTTGGGCCTCAGCCGCCAGACCGGCGCCGTTCTCGATCTGCTGGCCGAGGATCGCCGATGGACCAGAGAGCGGCGCGGCGACGCCAACCAGAATATCGGCATCGGCGCTCGCGGCCAGCGACAGCCAGAACAGCGCGGCTAATGTCGTCGTTATATGGCGCATTCGGGCGAAGAGGTCCTCCGTGCCGGACTTATAGTCCGACACTATTCCAGCAAAGACCTAAAGTCTGGCTAAGCCCCGCGCAACACGCGAATTTCAGGATTGCGGTCAAGCACTTCGCTTGTGGCATGCAATATGTGGCCATATATAACGGGCTGGTTTTTTTGACAGGTGGATCATCGGGTGCTGAAGATCAACGACATCGGGCCGCAGGCCTATCGTGATGCGATGGCGCATTTTGCCGGCCATGTGCATGTGGTGACCACCGACGGTCCGGCGGGCAAAAGGGGCGCCACGGTGATCGCCGCCTGCTCGGTTTCGGACACGCCGCCAACGCTTCTCGTCTGCCTCAATCGCGAAAATCCCAAGAATGAGCCGTTCGTCAGGAACGGCAACTTCGCGCTGAACACGCTGGCCTCGGACCAGGAAGCACTGTCGGTCGGCTTCTCCGGCATCACCGGCCTGCCGCCCGAGGAGCGCTTCGCGCTCGGCGAATGGGATGTGATCTCGACCGGCGCGCCGACGCTGAAAGGCGCGCTTGCCGTATTCGATTGCGAGATCATCGACGCCAAGGATTTCGCCACCCATCGTGTGCTTTTTGGCAAGGTGACAGGCCTGCGCATCGGCGATAATTTGCGGCCGCTGATCTACCACAACCGCGGCTACCACGTTCTGTGAAACGGGTGCGCGGGATTCACGGAGACAAGATGACCGCGTTTGCGCCGCGCCCCGCGCCGAAGTCGATCGACGAGACGCTCGACCTGCTGACTGGCGCGGACTATGTCGCGGATCGCTCGCTGGCGACCGTGCTGTTCCTGTCGCTGCGCATGAAGCGGCCGCTGTTCCTCGAAGGCGAGGCGGGCGTCGGCAAGACCGAGATCGCCAAGGTGCTGGCCGATGCGCTCGGACGCCGGCTGATCCGTCTGCAATGCTATGAAGGGCTCGACGTCTCCTCCGCCGTCTATGAGTGGAATTACGCCGCGCAGATGATCGAGATCCGCATGGAAGAGGCGGCCGGCAAGGTCGTGCGCTCCAACATGGAGCGCAACGTCTTCTCCGAAAAATACCTGATCCGCCGTCCGGTGCTGGATGCCTTGACCGGCAAGGCGGGCGCCGCTCCGGTCTTCCTCATCGACGAGCTCGACCGTACCGACGAAGCCTTCGAGGCATTCCTGCTCGAGATCCTGTCGGACTTCCAGGTGACTGTCCCGGAACTCGGCACGATCAAGGCCGAAGAGCCGCCGATCGTCATCATCACAACCAACCGCACGCGCGAGATCCACGACGCGCTGAAGCGGCGCTGCCTTTATCACTGGGTCGATTATCCGAACGCCGAGCGCGAGCTGGAGATCGTGCGGCGCAAGGTGCCGCAGGCAAACAGCAGGCTGTCGGCCGAGGTTGTGTCCTTCATCCAGAAGCTGCGCCAGATCGAGTTGTTCAAGGCGCCCGGCGTCGCCGAGACGATCGACTGGGCCGGCGCGCTGACCGAGCTCGACAAGGTGGCGCTCGACCCGGAGACGGTCTCCGACACGATTGGCGTGCTGCTTAAATACCAGGACGACATTGCCCGCATCGAACAAGGCGAGGGCCGGCGCATCCTCAACGAGGTGAAGGCCGAGCTTTCGGCCGCGGAGTAAGCGCGATGCCGTCGCCGCGTCCGGAACCCAGAGAGGCGACAGCGGATGGACGCATCGCCGACAACATCGTCTATTTCGCGCGTGCGCTGCGCAAGGCCGGCATGCGCGTCGGTCCGGCCTCGGTCAAGGACGCCATCGAGGCGGTGCTTGCCGCCGGCATCGGCTCGCGCGACGATTTTTATTGGACGCTGCATGCGGTTCTGGTCTCGCGCCACGAGGACCATCCCGTCTTCGACGAGGCCTTCCGCCTGTTCTGGAAGTCGCGCGAGCTGATCGAGAAGATGCTGGCGATGTTCTCGCCGGTTGCGCCGGACAACGCTGAGAAGCAGAAGCCGCGCGCGGCCGAGAACCGCGTCAGCCAGGCGATGTTCGAAGGCCATCAGAAGAACCAGCCGGTGCGCGAGGTGCCGGAGATCGAGGTCGACGCGCGCTTCACCTTCTCCGGCAATGAGGTGCTGAGGGCCAAGGATTTTGCCCAGATGGATGCGGCCGAGCTGGCCGAGGCCAAAAAGGCCATCGCGGCGTTGCGGCTGCCCGTCGATCTGGTCCGCACGCGGCGTTTCAAGGCAGATGCGCAAGGGCGCCGCATCGATCCGCGCGCCATGATGCGGTCTGCGTCACGCACCGGCGGCGCGCTGATCCTGCCGAAATTCCGCTCGGCGCGCGAAGTGCATCCGCCGCTCGTGGTGCTTGCCGACATTTCCGGCTCGATGAGCCAGTACACCCGTATCTTCCTGCATTTCCTGCACGCGCTGACGGAAAATCGCCGGCGCGTGCACGCCTTCGTCTTCGGCACGCGGTTGACGAACCTGACCCGGCAGATGCGCCATCGCGATCCCGACGAGGCGCTGGCCGAATGCTCGACAGCCGTGAAGGACTGGTCGGGCGGAACCCGGATCGGCGACGCGCTGGCCGAATTCAATCGCCTGTGGTCGCGCCGCGTGCTCGGGCAGGGCGCCGTGGTGCTGCTGATCACCGACGGGCTGGAGCGCGACGACGTCACCGGCCTGTCTGAGGAGATGGAGCGGCTGCACAAATCCTGCCGGCGCCTGATCTGGCTCAATCCGTTGTTGCGCTTCGACGGGTTCGAGGCGCGCGCCCGCGGCGTGAAGGCGATGCTGCCGCATGTCGACGAGTTCCGCGCGGTGCACAACCTCGACGCTCTGGCCGATCTTTGCGCCTCGCTCGACCAGCGGCGGGCGGGCTCGGTTGACCCGCGGCACTGGTTGCAAACTGGCGCCAGGCGCGCCGCGTAGCCATATGTTCGTTGGGAGAGAACTTACGGTTTCCGGAAAACAGACTTTGCGAGAAGCGACGATGGACGAGAGCATTTATCTCGATGAGGCCCGCGATCCCCTGATCATCGCGGAAGGCTGGATGAAGGACGGCAAGGATGTCGCCATCGCGACCGTGGTCGAGACCTGGGGTTCGGCGCCGCGCCCCGTCGGCAGCCATCTGGTCATCGACGCCGAGGGCAATTTCCACGGTTCCGTCTCCGGCGGTTGCGTCGAGGGCGCCGTCGTGGCGGAAGCGATCGACGTTATCGACTCGGGCAAGGCGAAGATGCTGGAGTTCGGCGTCGCCGACGAAACCGCCTGGCAGGTCGGTCTATCTTGCGGCGGCCGCATCAAGGTCTATGTGGAGCGGCTGGGCTAGAGCATGATCCCGCAAAGTGGGAACCGGTTTGCGGACAAGATCATGCTTAAACAAGAGACTTCCTTATGGACCCGTACGTTCTCAAGACACTGAACGAAGAACGCCGCGCCCGGCGCGCCGCAGTGCTCGTCACCGATCTCGGCGACGGCCGCGACCGCATCGTGCGCGAGGGCGACCACGTCGCAGGTGATCTCGGGGCGGCGATCGCCCGGGCGTTCCGCACAGGCAGTTCGGGAACGGTGGAGGCGGAAGGACGGAGCTTCTTTCTCAATGCGCATCTGCCACGCCCGCGCCTGGTGGTGATCGGCGCGGTGCACATCAGCCAGGCTCTGGCGCCGATGGCCAGGATCGCCGGCTATCCGGTCGAGATCGTCGACCCGCGCACGGCCTTCGCGACGCCGGAGCGCTTTCCCGATGTCGCGCTGCATGCCGAATGGCCCGAGGATGTACTGAAGCGTCAGCCGCTCGACAGCTACACCGCGCTTGCCGCCGTCACCCACGATCCCAAGATCGACGATTTCGCGCTGAAGGCGGCGCTCGACGCCAGGTGCTTCTATGTCGGGGCACTCGGCAGCAGAAAGACCCATGCAAAGCGGGTCGAGCGCCTGCTGGCGCTGGGCGCCAGCGCCGACCAGATCGCGCGCATCCACGCGCCGATCGGGCTGGACATAGGTGCTGCCAGCCCGGCCGAGATCGCCGTCGCGGTGCTGGCACAGACCATCCATGCCTTCCGCTCGCGCGGCCTGGAAAGCAAAGGCGCCGTGGCGTGAAGTTCGGCCCGGTCCCAATCGAGCAGGCTGAAGGCGCGGTGCTGGCGCATGCGACCACCGCCGGCGACCGCCGATTCCGCAAGGCGCATCGGCTGAACGGCGACGATGTTGCGGTGCTGAAGGCGGCGGGTATCAAGGAAGTCGTCGCGGCTGTTCTATCACCCGACGATCTTGGCGAGGACGCCGCGGCTGAAAAGATCGCCCTGGGCATGACTCATCGCAATATCGAGACGAAGCCCGCCGCAACGGGACGTGTCAACCTGCATGCGGAAACCGCGGGCGTCTTCACCGTCGATGTCAAAATGATCGACGCCATCAACGCCGTCGATCCGGCGATCACCATTGCCACGCTGGCGCAGCACGCGCCGGTCGAGAAGGGCCAGATGGTGGCGACCGTGAAGATCATCCCCTTTGCCGTCGTCGCAAGCGTGGTCGATGCGGTGGTCAAGATCTGTGCCGGCGGCGAGATATTTGCCGTCAACGCCTACCAGCCGGTCAATGTCGGCGTCATCCAGACGACGCTGCCCGGGGTGAAGCCGAGCGTGCTCGACAAGACGCTGCGCGTAACCGAGGCGCGGTTGGCGCGCTTGGGCGGGCGGCTGACGGCGGAGCGGCGCACGCCACATGAGATCGCGCCTGTCGCGGAAGCTGCGGCCGCGTTGGCGCGCGATAACGACATGGTGGTGATCTTCGGCGCTTCGGCGATGAGCGATTTCGCCGACGTCGTCCCGGCGGCGATCGAACGCGCGGGAGGTAGCGTGATCCGCGCCGGTATGCCGGTCGATCCCGGCAATCTGCTCGTACTTGGAACGCTCGACGGCAAGCGCGTCATCGGCGCGCCCGGCTGCGCCCGCAGCCCCAAGGAGAACGGTTTCGACTGGGTGCTGGACCGACTGATCGCCGGGCTCGAGGTGACGGCACGCGACATTGCCGGCATGGGCGTCGGCGGACTGCTGATGGAAATCCCGACCAGGCCGCAGCCGCGCGAGCCGTTGCCGGCTCCACAGTCGGCAAGAGCGGAGCCGAAAGTCGACATCGTACTTCTCGCCGCCGGCCGCTCCAGCCGCATGGGCGGCCCGAACAAGCTTCTGGCGCTGTTCGACGGCAAGCCGCTAGTCCGCCGCACCGCCGAGCGGGCGCTGGGGTCGAAGGCTGCCGGCACCATCGTCGTCACCGGCCATCAGCGCGAGCGGGTGCGCGCGGCGCTCGCAGGTCTCAAACTCACACTCGCCGACAATCCGGACTTCGCCGAAGGTCTGGCCTCGTCCTTGAAGGCCGGCATTGCGCGGGTCGCGCCTGATGCTGCCGGCGCCATGATTGTGCTTGGCGACATGCCGGGCGTTTCGTCGAAGGACCTCGACAGCCTGATCGATGCGTTCCGCAAATCCGGCGGCCGTGCGGTCGTTCGCGCCGCTCATCTCGGAAAACGCGGCAACCCGGTGCTTCTGCCGCGCTCGCTGTTTTCGGCCGTCGCGCATCTCGAGGGCGATACCGGCGCGCGCCATTTGGTCGAGGCCGAAGGACTCGACGTCATCGATGTCGAGATCGGGCAGGGTGCTGCGATCGATGTCGACACGCGCGAGGCGCTGGAAGGCGCTGGCGGCGTGCTTCAGGATTGACAAACCGGAGCCGAATTTCGCATGCCTCTCGGCATGTCTTTCCTGTTTCGTCGCCGCTTACCCCCCTCTGGCCTGCCGGCCATCTCCCCCTCAAGGGGGCAGATCGAACGTCACCAATGCTTTCGCCAATCGCTAATGGAGCAGGATGCGAGCCGTCCGACGAGCTGCCAATCTCCCCCCTTGAGGGGGAGATGGCCGGCAGGCCAGAGGGGGGTATCCACGCTCCATGCCTGTCTGATTTCGCTGCTTTTCTTGTCCGTCAGCTCAGCCGACGCTATCGAACTGAAACCCTTCAAGGACGAGCTTTTCGCCTATCCGGCGGCGCTGTCGAGCGACGACAACGGCGCCTACACGGTTCTCGACTACCACGAGATGCGCGACATCAATCAGCGCGACGAAGTGCCGGAAAGGCGCGTGCGTGCGCAATATACCGACCCCGGCGTGCGCAAGGTGCAGCAGGACCTGATGCTGAAGACGGATGCCGGCGATGTCAGGCATGTCGCGGTCGGCCGAACCGAAGGTGCTTCCATCATCGTGCTCTACCTGCACGGGCAGGGCGGCAGCCGCAAGCAGGGCGTCGACGACTTCACCTTCGGCGGCAATTTCAACCGCATCAAGAATCTGATGGCGGAAAATGGCGGCCTCTATCTTTCGCCGGATTTTCCCGATTTCGGCGACAAGGGCGCGGCGCAGGTGGCGGCGCTGATCGATCACTATGCCGAGAAATCCCCGGGCGCGAAAATCTTCGTCGCCTGTGGCTCGATGGGCGGCATGCTGTGCTGGAAGCTCGCCGACCGCAAAGATACGGGCGCGCGCATCAACGGTCTGCTGCTGCTCGGGTCGCTCTGGGACGACAGCTTTCTGACCAGCCCCGCCTTCAGGCGCCGCGTGCCGGTGTTTTTCGGCCAAGGCAGCCATGACGTGGTGTTCGACGTGGCGAAGCAGGAGGCGTTCTTCCGCTCGATCCTCGCCAAGTCGAAGACCTATCCGACCCGCTTTGTGCGTTTCGAGACCGGCACGCACGGCACGCCGATCCGCATGGTCGACTGGCGCGGCACGCTGAATTGGATGCTCGCAAAAGCACCTTGAACGGAACGCCTTGCCCGGGGCGCGTCAAATCAAGGCGGGGTGTTATAGTCCAAGACGGTTTCAGGGTTGATCTCGCCGTCATAGGACGCGTCGACGTCATATTGCACCAGCGAGAAAATGCCGTTGCGGAACAGATAAGTACCGGTCGATGAAGCGTCGCCGAGGCCGCGCCATTTGTTCATCGAGGTGATCGTGTTGGTCTTGTCGTCATAGTCGGAATTGACCAGCTGGTCGTCGGTCTGGAAGCCGATGATGTGGATGCCCTCGACCTTGCCCTCGCTGTTGTTGTTCTCGTAGCGGATGTCGAGTTCCGGCGCGGCAAACTGCAGCTGTCTGACGCCGGCGACGTCGTCATAGATGTAATAGACCGCGCTCTCATTGTAGGCGGCCATCGAGCAGAAGAAGCGGAAGAGCCGCGTCTCGCGCTCCGGCTCGTCGGCTCCCGCGTCCTTGTCCTTGTAGTGGATGGAGTAGGCGTCCGGCTCCGTGATCGGCTTGCCGTCGGGCGTTTCCTTTTCGCACTGCTCGCCATAGGCGGCGAGAAAGGCCTTCTTGGCCTGCTCCAGCGCTTCGTCCTTCTTCGGCGGCGGCGGGCCGTCGCCGCAGCTGGCCGGCACGGCATCCTGGAAATCCGAAGTCGACGGCTTCAGCGCACCCTTGTCGATGAAGATCGGCTGGAACGGCGGCTCCTGGACCTGCGCATTGACCTGGCGAAGTGTGTAGCAGCCGGCGAAGACCTTGGCCTCGCCCTTCTTGTCGGTCGCCTGGATGGCGACGGGAACGCTGTAATAGATGCTGCCGGCCGCACCCTCGTTCGAAACTGCACCGGTCTTGACCTCGACCGTGTCGGTGCCGTCATAGCCTTTGACGAAAGCATTGAAATCCTTTGCCGGCTTTGTATCACCATAGTAACCCCAGGCGCGGGCGAATTCGTGCCGGTTGATGGCGCTGTAGAGCGAGCGGACGACCGCCTCGGCGCTCGATCTGTCGTCGAGATATGGCGCTTCGGCGGCGAGCGCCGACTGGCCGATGCCGGCAAGGGAGAACAAGGCACTCGCTGCGAGAAGGACACGTCTCATCGGGAATCTCCGCTCGATAGCGAAAATACTACCACGGCGATTGCGGCGAGGCGGTGACGCGGGGGCAGGGCCGCTTGAAGAATCGAAGGCGGAGGCGCTAGCTCACCAGCCGCGGCGCTGAGGCCGCCTGGGGAGATTACTCACGTGACCATATCCATGTACGATATTTCCGTGGCCGTCTTTTCGGCCCGGCTGAAGGCGCTGGCCAGCGTGCTGTCACTGGCCGAACAGAACGCTGCCGAGCGCAAGATCGACCCACAGGTGTTTTTGACCGCCAGGCTGGCGCCCGACATGTTTGCGCTGACCCGGCAGGTGCAGATCGCCACCGACCATGCCAAGGGCGCGCCGTCGCGGCTCGCCGGGCGCGAAGTGCCGAAATACGAGGATAGAGAGCAGAGCTTCGAAGAGCTGCACGCCCGAATCGCCAAGACGCTCGATCATCTGGCGACATTCTCGGTCGCCGACCTGGAGGGCTCGGAGGAGCGGACGATCGAACTCAGGCTTGCCGGACGCGAGGTGTCGATGGGCGGCCTGCAGTATCTGCTCCATGCCGCCATGCCGAACTTCTACTTCCACGTCACCACGGCCTACGACATCCTGCGGCACAATGGCGTGCCGCTGGGCAAGGCGATTTTCCTGGGACGCTGAATCACGGGGTTTCCCGGCCCGGCCGGGAAACCTTCTCTATTTTGCTTCTCGCAACTCCGGGCGGAAAAGTGCGGCACGCTTTTCCTGGAGCTGCTCGGCCGCCGCTTCAGCGCATCGACATCTCGCGGGCGATACGCGGAAAGTCGGCCGGCTTGATGCCTATATCGGCGCGATCGGCGTTGCTCATCGCGTTCAAAAGCGCGAGTGCGGCACGGTAACGCTGCTGTTCCTGCGGCCGCGGCCGCGCGAACATTTCGGTGAAGAACCCCATATCCCAGGCCCCTAGTTTGTCCTCCACGCGCCCATGATACAGGTGATTTGTTACAATTGTGCAGTGCAGCAATTGCATAGCTGCCATGTCGCGCGAATTTTTTTCCGCCACAATCGATTCTTTCTGAAACTTTTCCGGAGTCTCGATCGTAGGCCCGGTGCTGGCCCGTGGCCGGCTTTTTCCTCGCCACTCCTGGCGACGTTGCCGGGCCGCACGAAAATGCGGTCCGGCTTTTTCGATTCGGCGCAGCAACAAGGTTCCGGGAGCAGAAAAGGCTCCAATTGTCAGCGACGTCGGCATTCATTTTTAACGCGCGCGATCTAAGGTCGATGTGACAGTGAATGCCGTCGTTACACAGGGGAGGCTGAGATCGGCACCGGGAACAAGCTCGATTTCGCTTCGTTGCTCGACGACCTGATCATCGCCGCCCGGCGCTCCATTCCGTTCGACTATCTGTCCGTTGCGGACGAGCTTCATTCCGGCCGTATCAAGGTCGCAGGCGAAAGCGTCGCCGCCGAGTACCGCGAAGCGGGCGCCGACCTTGCTGCCGAGTTCGCCGCGCTTCTCGACCAGGCAAAGCTGACACTCGCCGACGAGGAGCGCGGGCCGGAGGACAAGCTGCCGCCGATCGACCCCGAATCGATTGCTGGCGAGCTCGGTTTAGACCGTCCCGGCAAGAATGCCGATTTCGGCCGCATCCGCCGCAACTTCGCCTTTGCCAACCATCCGGACCGGGTCGCCCCGCATCTGCGCCAGCGCGCCATGATCCGCATGCAGGTGGCCAACATGCTGATCGACGAGGCAAAGCGGCGCGCGCTGGCCGGAGCTAGGCGGTAGTTCCCTCGACACAGAGTTTTTGATAGGTTGCAATGCTTGTCGGCGGGCGAAGATTCTCGCCGTTCGTTTCCGTCAAATTGGTACAAGCGCTGGGGATTAGCTGAAGCTTCCAACCTCGTCATCCCAGGGCGAAGCAGGAGCGTAAGCTCCGTCGCGGAGACCCTGGGATCCATGCCGTTACCTTGATCGAAGGGCGCAGCGGAGCAGAATTCTGCACCGTTGCAGCGCCTTGAAGTCACGGCGTGGATCCTGGGGTCTGCGCCGTGTCGCGTCGCTCCTTGCTCCGCCCCAGGATGACGAACTGACTGGCGCTTCGGCCAATCTCCACGCTGTGCGACTTTGCCAAACGCAAGCGTTTTGCTCTATGTTCAAATTTCCTCCCCGCGCAGCCCGCGCAATACCTCCCGCCGGAGACATTCCATGCAAAAACGCCGCCTTGGTCGGACCGATCTCCTTGTTTCGCAAATCTGCCTGGGTTCGATGACCTGGGGCCAGCAGAACATCGAGGCCGAAGGCCATGCGCAGATGGACCTGGCGTTTTCGCGCGGGGTCAATTTCATCGACACGGCCGAGCTTTACCCGATTCCGCCCAAGGCGGAGACGCAAGGACGGACCGAGACAATTATCGGCAGCTGGATGAAGGCGAAGGGGAACCGCGACAAGGTCATCATCGCCTCCAAAGTGGTCGGCCGCACCGGCAACACCTGGTTTCGCGGCGACCGTCCTTCCAAGCTGGTCCGCGCCGACATTTTCGACGCGATCGAGAAGTCGCTGACGAAGCTCGGTACCGACTATATCGACCTCTACCAGGTCCACTGGCCAGAGCGAGACATGCCGTGGGGTTCAAACCCGACCCGGGTTGGTGCCGTACCGCGTCGCGCCGACACCGAAGGCGCGCCGGCCGGCGAGACGCCCATTGCCGAAACGCTCGCCGTCTTCGAGGACTTTGTGAAGGCCGGCAAGATCCGCCATCTGGGCCTGTCGAACGAGAGTTCCTGGGGCGTCATGCGTTTCCTTGTCGAGTCCGACAAGGGCACCGGCCCGCGCGTTGCCTCGCTGCAGAACGCCTACAATCTCGTCAACCGCACCTTCGAGGTGAACCTGGCCGAGGTCTGCGAGCGCGAGCAGGTTGCCTTTCTGCCCTATTCGCCACTGGCGCAGGGCTACCTCACCGGCAAATACGATCACGGCGCGCGGCCGCTCGGCTCGCGCTCGCAGCTCTTCAATCGCGGCCAGCGCTATGAGACGCCGAATGCCGCCGAAGTGCTGCTCGAATACAATAAGCTGGCGCGCTCCTTCGGCATGGAGCCGGCGCTCTTTGCCAACGCCTATGTGTCGAGCCGGCCCTTCGTGACCTCGAACATCGTCGGCGCCACCAGCGTCGCGCAACTCGACACGGCGCTGTCCTCGGTCGAGGTCAGGTGGACGGAGGAGATGCAGAAGGCGGTCGACGCTATCCACCAGCGCGTCGGCAATCCGTGTCCGTGATCGGGAATCAGCGAGAAAAGACAAAGGGGTGGAGACGATGGCAGATTTTCCGATCGAGGCCGTGCGCGGCAAATTTCCGGCGCTTGCGCTGACCGACAAGGGCCGCCGCCGCATCTATCTCGACAATCCCGCCGGCACACAGGTGCCGCAGGCGGTGGCCGAGGCGGTGTCGCGCTGCCTTCTCACAACCAACGCCAATCTCGGCGGCTTCTTCGAGACGACGGTCGCGGCGCAGACCGTGGCCGACGACGCGCATGCGGCGATGGCCGATTTCGTCGGCGCCGCAAGCGTCGAGGAGATCGTCATCGGCGCCAACATGACGACACTGACCTACCACATGTCGCGCACGCTCGGCCGCACGATGAAGCCCGGCGACGAGATCATCCTGACGCGCATGGATCATGAGGGCAACGTCTCGCCCTGGCTGCAGCTTGCCGAGGATCTCGGCTTGGTCGTGCGCTTCGTGCCGTTCGACGAAGGGAGCTGGCAAGTCGAGGAAGCGGTGCTGCAGAAGCTGCTTTCGGAAAAGACGCGGCTCGTGGCGCTGAACTATGCTTCAAACCTCACCGGCTCGATCAACCGCGTGAAGGCGCTGACGGCGATCGCCAAGCAGGCCGGCGCGCTGGTCTATGTCGATGCCGTGCAGTTCGCACCGCACGGGTTGATCGACGTGGAGGCGCTCGGCTGCGATTTCCTGGTCTGCTCGGCCTACAAGTTCTTCGGGCCGCATATGGGCATTTTGTGGGGCCGCCGCGACTTGATCGATGCGCTGAAACCCTACAAATGCCGCTGCTCGTCCAACGGTCTGCCGGAGCGGTTCGAGCTCGGCACGCCACAGATCGAGCTGATGGCCGGCCTGACCGCTGCCATCGATTATTTCGCCGATCTCGGCGCGGCCGCCGGCGGAAGCGGCTCGCGGCGGCAACGGATCGCCAAGGCTTTCGAAGTGTCGATCGCTTATGAAAATGCGCTGACCCGGCAGTTGATAGAAGGCCTGTCGGACATCGAAGGCCTGACCATCCGCGGTATCACCGATCCGGAACGCCTCGGCGAACGCGTGCCGACGGTGTCCTTTACGGTCGAGGGCATCGCGCCGGAGACGATCGTGCGGCAAATGAACGGCGAGAACATCTTCCTCTGGTCAGGCCACAACTACGCATGGGAGATCGTCCACCAACTCGGGATCCCGCCGGAGCAGGGCGTTGTGCGCATTGGCATCGCCCACTACAACACGGCCGCCGAGATCGGCGAGACCCTGGAAAGCGTGCACCGCATGGTTGCCATGCTGAGGCAGCAGCGTTAGACAGGTTCACCGTTTCACGGAAACGGCGAACCGCTCTATCTCCTTGTTTTGACGCAATTCCGGACGGAAAACCGCTCACACTTTTCCTGGAATTGCTCCAGGGAACTATCGCTGCTTGCCGCCAAAGCCGGTCAGGAAAGCGGTGAGGTTGTCGCCGAGCGCATCGCAGAGATAGCCGCCTTCCTGAACAATGACCGTCGGCAAGCCAAGCCCGGCAATCGCCTCGCCGATGCGCGAGAAGCCGGGCGTCGTCACCGACAGCCCGCCGAACGGATCGCCTTCGAAGGCGTCCAGTCCAAGCGCCACCACCAGCGCCTCCGGCGCGAAGGCGTGGATGCGCCAGAAGGCCGTCGCCAGCGCTTCGAGAAACGCCGCATCGCCGGATTTGCGCGCGAGCGGCAGGTTGAGATTGTAGCCGAGGCCAGCGCCTTCGCCGCGCTCGTCGGCATGGCCCCAGAAGAAGGGGTAGAAGCGCACCGGATCGGCATGCAGCGAGACCGTCAGCACGTCGGGCCGGGCGTAGAAAATGCCTTGCGTGCCGTTGCCGTGATGCAGGTCGACATCGAGGATCGCGACGCGCGAAGCATTCTTGCGCAGCACCTGCGCCGCCACCGCCGAATTGTTGATGAAGCAGAAGCCGCCGGCGACGTCGGCGAAGGCGTGATGCCCCGGCGGGCGGCAAAGCGCATAGGCCGACGGCGCGCCGGCCATGACGGCCTCGGCCGCCTCCACCGCGCTCCAGGCACTCCAGAGCGCGCTGTTCCAGGTCTCGGCCGAGATCGGGCAGGCAGTGTCGGCCATATGATAGCCAGCCTGGCCGACCGCCGAGGCCGGGTAAGAGCCGTTGCGGGCGATCGGATGGATGTTCGGGATAACCTCTGCCGAGGCGCCCTCGATGCGCTGCCAGCGCGCGAAGATGTGCTCGAGGAAGTCGAGATATTCGGGCGTGTGTACGGCGGCGATCGGCCCAAGGCCATGATTCTTCGGCCTCTCGATCGTCAAACCGGCCGATCTTGCGCCAGCTAACAATCTTTCGACCCGTTCAGGCTTCTCAGGGTTGGGCTGAGGCGCGCCGCTGGAGAGGAAAGCCTTCGGGTCGTGGCTTTTCTGTTCCTCGGCATAGAAGGCTTTCATTGTCATTCCTCCGGCAGGTCGGCAAAGGCGAAGAAGGCCTCACCGACGATCTTTTGCACCTGCTCGTAGCTCGACCAACCGATGCCCAGCCTTTCATAGAAGGCCTTGGCGGTCTCGTTGTCGGTATCGACGGAGAGCCTGAGATAGACGCCGCCTGCCGCGCGGCACTCCCTGGCCACCCGCCGCAGCAGCTTTTCGCCGATCCGCCGGCCGCGAAAACGGTCCTCGACATAGAGGTCCTGCACGTAGACGCCAGGCCTGCCCATCCAGGTCGAGAAGATCGGGAAATGCAGGCAGAGGCCGGCGAACTCGCCGTCGACCTCGGCGATCAGGGTCGAAAAGGCTGGGTTTGCGCCGAAGCCGTAACGGCGGAGGTCTTCTGGCGTCGATTCGATTTCCTGATGGGCATCGATGTGTTCGCCGAGCTTGAGCAGCGCAGCGTGGATGATCTCGACGTCCTCGATTCGGCCGGGGCGGAGTGTGACGGTTTGCTTGGTTGCGGCCTTGCTCATTGAGACGATGGCGCCCAGGCACCCCCCTCTGGCCTGCCGGCCATCTCCCCCGCAAGGGGGGAGATTGGCAGCGTCGGCCATGCCGCCCACCTTGCAAGGTTGGAGATTGGCGAAAGCCTATCCGACATCCGATCTCCCCCCTTGCGGGGGAGATGGCCGGCAGGCCAGAGAGGGGTGGGGCGGAACGCAAACATCTCAGGATGTCTCAAAACGCCACCCGGTCGCCGCCCTTCAGCGCCAGCATTTCGCGCGCTTCTGCTGGCGTTGCGACCTCCAGCGACAGGCCGTCGAGAATGCCGCGGATGCGGCGCACTTGGTCGGCATTCGATTTCGCCAGCTGACGCCCGTCATAGAGGCTGTCCTCGAGCCCGACGCGGACATTGCCGCCCATCGCGGCGGCGATCGAGATCAAGGGCATCTGGTTGCGGCCGGCGGCAAGCACCGAGAACCGGTAGCTGTCGCCGAACAGCTTGTCGGCGATGCGCTTCATGTGGATGAGATTGTCTGGATCGGCGCCGATGCCGCCGAGAATGCCGAGCACGAACTGGAGGAACAGCGGACCCGATACCAGGCCGCGATCGCGCAAATGCGCCAACGAATAGAGATGGCCGACATCGTAGCATTCAAATTCGAAGCGCGCGCCGCAGCCTTTGCCGAGTTTTTCGAGGATCGACTCCATATCGGCAAACGTGTTCTTGAAGATCGTGTCGCGCGTGGCCTCGAGCAGCTTCGGCTCCCACTCGTGCTGCCATTCGCGCGGCCGCTCCAGCATCGGGAACAGCGCGAAATTCATCGAGCCCATGTTGAGCGAGCACATTTCAGGCTGCGCCCGCAAGGGTGCCGCCAGCCGCTGGTCGAGGCTCATCAGCGACGAGCCTCCGGTGGTGATGTTGATCACCGCGTCGGTCGCCTGCTTGATGCGCGGCAGGAATTGCATGAACACGTCCGGGTCGGCCGTCGGGCGGCCGTCCTTCGGGTCACGGGCGTGGAGATGCAGGATCGAGGCGCCGGCCTCCGCTGCGGCAATGGCATCGGTCGCGATCTGGTCGGGCGTCACCGGCAGATACGGCGACATGGACGGCGTGTGCACAGAACCGGTGACGGCGCAGGTGATGATGACTTTCCTCGACGCCATTTTTCGCCCCTCAGCCTTCGACCGGCAGGTCGAGCTCGGCGGCGAGCGCTTCCAGCGAGTCGCCGATGATGGCGATCATCTCGCCGATCTGCTCAGCTGTTATGATCATCGGCGGCGCCACCATGAAATTGTCGCCGTCGATGCCGCCCTTGACCTTGCGGCCATAGATGATCAGGCCGCGCGCATAGGCGTGGTCGAGCAGGCGCTGCGTCGCCTTGCGGGCCGGGTCGATGGGCTTCAGCGTCTCCGGATCGGCGACCATTTCCACGCCAAGCAGCAGACCCTTGCCGCGCACGTCGGCCATGAACGGAAAACGCTTCGCCAGCCCCTTCAATTCGCCGACCAGCACGTCG
This sequence comes from Mesorhizobium album, assembly GCF_033977205.1. NCBI lineage: Bacteria > Pseudomonadati > Pseudomonadota > Alphaproteobacteria > Hyphomicrobiales > Phyllobacteriaceae > Mesorhizobium > Mesorhizobium album. Next base: position 118,785 of record NZ_JAVIIW010000009.1, read on the forward strand.
CCCATCGCGGCGGCGTTGGCGATGAGATCGAGCCGGTCCATCTCGCCGAGCACCGCGAGGCCGGCAGCACAAGCGAGCGGATTGCCGGCATAGGTGTGACCATGCTGAAAGCCGCCTGAGGCAAGCAGCGGCTCGACAAGTCGCATTGGCGCCGCCAGCGCGCCGAGCGGCGCGTAGCCCGAGCCTAGCCCCTTCGACAGCGCGACGATGTCCGGCTTGCAGTTCCAATGGTCGCCGCCGAGGAATTTGCCAGTGCGGCCGGCACCGCTCATCACCTCGTCATGGATGAGCAGGATGCCATAGTGGTCGCAGATCTCGCGGATGCGCGGATAGTAGCTGTCGGGCGCGACAAGGGCTGCCGTCGCAGCACCGCCGACCGGCTCCATGATGAAGGCGAGCACGCTTTCCGGACCCTCGGCGAGGATCTTTTCCTCCAGCATGTCGGCGTAGCGGACGCCGCGCTGCTCCATCGAGAGATTGTCCCGGTCGCGCCAGGCGGTGGGGGCCGGCACCGTCGGCATCACCTGCATCAATGGCGTGAAAGTCTCGGCCAGCGCGTCGTCGCCGGTGACGGCAAGCGAGCCGAGCGTGCCGCCGTGATAGGAGGGGAAGCGGGCTATCACCTTCCAGCGCTTGGGTTGGCCGGTGGCGACCGCCCATTGCCGGGCGAGCTTGATGCAGGACTCGGTCGCTTCCGAGCCGCCGGAGACGAAGAAGATGCGGTCCATGCCTTCGGGCAGTTTTCGCGCCAGCTCCCGCGCCAGCTCTTCCGCCGGCTCGTTCTCGAAATGCAGCCGATAGGCGAAAGTGGTCTTGTCCATCTGCCGCTTCATGGCGTCGAGCACATTGCGGTTGGAATGGCCGATATTGGCGACCATCGGCCCGCTTGAGCCATCGATGAAGCGGCGGCCATCCTTGGTCCAGAAATAGATGCCTTCGGCGCGGTCGACGAGCGGCCGGCGCAGGCTGGAGAGATAGAACAGATGTGACGGCGGCCGCGCTTCGGTGTCGGGCGAGGGCTGCACTTCCGGTTTCGGCATGTCAGGACTTTCCAAGATAGCGGTCGAGAACATTTTTGGTCACGCGTTCGACCATCGCGTCCTGCCTCAGCAGGCCGGCGACCCATTCGCAGCTTCCAGCGTGGAAGACTTCACCCTTGCCGCGCTGGAAATTGACGATCATGCCGTTGCCGCGCTTGACCTTGTCGAGATTGGCGTCGCTGGCCTCGCCGAACAGAGTCTCGGCGGTGAAGCGGCCGTCCTCGTCGGTCAGGAACTGGTCCTCGATCGGGATGTCGGCACTTTCCTCGACCTGGCTCGCCATGCCGACGGCAAGCACCTGCAAGCCGTCCGGCGCGCCGCTGGTCGCGGTCGGGTAGGGCAGTCCGCCACGGATCTCGAAATCGAGCCCATCGACCTCATAGCCATAGACGTGGCTATCGGCGCCGAGCAGGTCGCCATAATAGATGCCGGTGCCGGCAAAGGCCCAATGCTCCGGCCGGTAGACCGGGAAGCCGCGCACGCCGCGCGGCGCGCAGCCGCCCCAGCCGGCGTAGACGCCCCTCGTCGCGTTGAGGCCGAAGGTGGCGCTGCCCGGACGGCCGATCTCCGGCGCTTCCCAGGAATTGGTCGCGCGGGTGACATCGCCGCCGCGATAGGCAGGATCCTCGGCGCGGGCGTGGTATTTGTAGCAGACCTGTCGGCGGCCTTCGTCCTCCAGTCTGGTCTGCCACATGAAATTGCCGGCAAAGCGGGCAGCATGGCCGCCGCGCTCGACATAAGCGTCGACCGCGTCGCGCATCTCCCAAGTCCAGTATTCGTCATGGCCGACGAAGACGACGCAGTCGTAGCCGTCGAGGATATCGGGCGAGAAATGCAGCTCATGCTGGCTGACGAGATCTAGCTGATAGCCGGCGCGCTCGGCGAAGCGGAAGAAATGGCTGTCGTAGCTCGCCCAGCCGGAAGAGGCGTATTTCTTCGAATGTCCCGTGGCGAAGGCCCATTCCATATGCGGATAGCGCGGCGCGGTCTTCGGCGGCATCGCGACTTCCAGCGGCACACGCGGTGCCTCCTTGGGCAGCACGACGAAGCCGCGGCACCAGGGGCGCTGCGTCGACACCGTCGTCGCGTATTGGTCGCGGTTCGGACCCGTGATGCCCTGATAATGATTGGAGCCGCCCCAGGTGTTGTAGGCCGTCCAGGTGCCGGTCGCGGCGACCTGCAGCAGGCGGCCGGGCTTGCGGCCGGGTAAGGGCGCGACGATGAAGAGATGGTGGCTTTCAATCGGCTTGCCGTTGCGACCGTCGGCTGAGAGCGTGACGCGATAGGCGCCGGAAGGCCAGTCGTCACCGATGCGGAATTCGAACGACGCTTCCCAGCCGCAGCCGTCGACCGAGCATTGGCCGGGCGTGTCCTGCCAGCGCGCCGACAGGCCCGCCCCCTCGAAGACCTTGGTTTCAACGCCGCCGTCGCGGGTAATTGCGATGTTGAATTGCGGCGCCGTCGAGCTGACGAAAAGCGTCGCCGCGTCGCCCGGCTGGTAGGAAAATCGGTCGCTGTAGCACCAGATCTCACCGCGCTCGCCATCCATCCCCGGCCATTCGTAATAGTGGCCGCGCACCGCCTCGCGGCGCTGCTCGGGCGTCAGCCCGAAGTCGGGGAATTCGGTTGGAAGCTGCGTCAAAGGACACCTGAAACCAAGAGGCTGCCATTGAGACCAATGGCCGGCCAAGCGTCAATTGGAAACGATCGGGCCAGCAAGCGCTTGGCGGTATCCAGCAAACGGACTATTTCATCCTCAGGCGATGTTTCAACGCCAGGAGCCGACATGCTGCGCGTGCAAAAGGTTAAGGTCGACGATATCTACGTGCCCACGGCGCGCCGCAAGACACTGCATCCCGAGACCGTGCGCCATCTCGCCGAGGACATCCTCGAGAACGGCATGAAGACGCCGATCCAGGTGCGCCACGACGGCAAGCGCCATGTCCTGGTCGAAGGGCTGCACCGGCTCGAAGCCGCCAAGTGGCTCGGTGAGACCGAGATCGATGCCTATCTCGTCCAGGCCCGGCGGCACTGACCCCAGGGCGCCGAGATCTGGCGCATCACCGCAACCGATCGCATCCCATCAATGCTTTTCAATTGACCCTGCGGCGCCGGCCGCTACTACCGTGCCTGCATTCCCACAAAACAGGTGATGGCGATGACGAAATACCAGGGCGGATGCCTGTGCGGCGCGGTGCGCTATCGCGCCGACGTCGAGCCGATCAACGAGCGCGTCTGCCATTGCCGGCTATGCCAGAAGGCGATCGGCGCGGCCTTCAACGCGCGGCTCCTGTTCCGCATCGACGACGTGACGATTGAGGGGCCTGTGGCGACGGTCAATTCCTCGCCGGACCTCAAGCGCGGCTTTTGCTCAGCCTGCGGCACGACGTTGTTTTCGCGTCGCGATTCCAGGGGCATCCTCGGCGTCACGTCCGGCTCGCTCGACGATCCGTCCGTGTTCAAGCCCGACATGCATTTCTGGACCGCTTCCATGCAGCCCTGGGTGCGGCTCGATGACGGCCTCCCGCAATATGAGGGTGCGCCGCCGGCGTAGCACTCTTCCTTCTCCCCTTTGTGGGAGAAGGAAGAGCTTGCACAAAAATTTCATCTTCGATTCACGAGATAGCCGGCAAAGCGTCATTGGTGGGCCATCATTGGCTGCCTATCTAAGCGCCATGCGGGAAGGCATCGAGGAGGCGACGGATGAGCGAGAGCATCAATACCCTGGACGAGCTTTTGAACGACCCGATGATCCAACTCGTTATGGAGCGCGATCACGTGCGCCCGGCCGAGCTTCGCATGCTCTTGGAAAAGGCTCGCGCCCGGGCCGCCGACGATTCCCGTCTCGACCAGCCCGAGGTGCCGCCGGCGCATGTCGTGGCCGGGAGCTGCCTGAAACAATGGCTGTACCGCTAGCGCCGTGCGCTCATTTCCATCAGCTCGAATTCGCCGGCAAGTAGCTGTAATGGTTGCGGAAATAGGCGATCCTGAAACCGAGCCGGGCATAGTTGCGGTAGGCCGGGCCATCGCGTTCGGGGCGCGGCGCCTCGATGTCAGCGACGAACAGTTTCGCGCCGGCTGCGATGCCGTCGCGCACCAGCCTTTCGCCAATCACGGCGTCGAGATCGAAGCTCGGCGCCATGATACCCGGCACCGGCGCGTCGATGCCGCTCCAGGCAGCGCCATCTGAGATGAACAGTGAGCGCACTGCGGCCACCGCGCCGTCGCGTTTCAGCATATAATGATGCCAGCCTTTGCGGCCGACCAGTGCGACAAGCCAAGGCGAGGTGGGCAGCCTGTACCTCGCGTCGATGAAGGAAGCCCATTCCGCGGCCGTTCCGGGCGTGACCTCCTCGACCGCTATATCGGCGGCCGGGAAGAGCGGTTCAGGCGCCAGCGGCGTCGCGTCGCGGAAGATTCGTTCCCAGCCGCTCTGGTGCTGCAGGCCGCGCGCTTCCAGCCAGCATCTCAGCCGCGAGGGTTCGGTATGCGGACTGGTGTAAAACCATGGCCTCACGATGCCGGCCGCGCGGTAGTGCGCCAGCAGCGCATCGACCTGTTCCTCCGTCGCCGGGCCGTCGACGCCGATATTCTTCACGCAGTTGAAATGGATAAACGGGATCTTCGTGCAGGTGGTCCAGACGAGATCGCCGTCGCGGGCGATCGAGAGACCGTGGTGCGTGGCGAAATCCGCGGGTGCGGCGTCATAGAGGTCGAGCCATGCATTGACCTCGGCACGCTCGAGGGCGCGGCTCAGATCGCGCGAGACCTCATCGATCGCAATCTCCGGCGCATGCGGTTCCGGCGGTGGCTGTAGTTCCGAGAGGGCGGCGGTCTGCATGGTCCTCCTCCGATATGCCTTACAGCGTAAGATTAGCGGATGATAATATGGAGATGCCAGTAGTCAAGCAGGATTAGCGGCACCTTACAAATCCGTGAGTTGGATTCACGGGATCGTGAGGTTAAGCCTGTCCTTGAGGGGCTTTCGAATGACGATTCACTTTGTTTCAGAGAAAGGACTGGGATGACCGACGTCTGCACGCAGGGACTGGATACCGGCTTTGTCGGCCTGGGCTACGCCAAGGTGGCATTTCTCGGCATCGTCCAAGGCATCACTGAACTGCTGCCGATCTCATCCACCGCTCATATGCGGATCGTGCCGGCCGTGCTCGGCTGGCAGGATCCGGGTTCTGCCTTCTCGGCCGCCATGCAATTGGCGGCACTGGCCGCCGTCGTCAGCTATTTCTGGAGCGATGTCAGGGATGTCACCGTGGGTTCGCTGTCCGCGATCGTCCGACGCGATTTCGGCGACCGATATTTTCGCCTGGCCATCAGCATCGTGCTGGCGACAATTCCGATCATCATCGCCGGTCTTGCGCTTTCGGGCGTTCTCAACGCCTGCAACTCGCCGCTGCGCAGCCTGAGCGTCATCGGCTTGGCCTGCATCGTCATGGCGATCCTGCTGGCGCTTTCCGAGATCTACGCCAAGCACAAGCTAACGCTGAACCAGGCTTCGATATTCGACGCACTGCTCGTCGGCATCGCCCAGGTCGGTGCCTTGATCCCCGGCGTCTCGCGTTCGGGATCGACGCTCACGGCGGCACTTGGGCTGGGTTTCGCCCGGCCGGAAGCGGCGCGCTTTTCCTTCCTGCTCGGCCTGCCGGCCATCGCGCTCGCCGGCCTGAAGGAGCTGTGGGAACTGCACAAGGTGCATCTCGGCGCCTATGGCTGGTCGGTGCTGGCTGTCGGGCTGATCGTCGCCTCGATCTCGGCCTTCTTTGCCATATGGGGGCTGATGCGCGTGCTGGAGCGCTTCTCTGCCTGGCCCTTCGTCATCTATCGCGGCCTGCTCGGCGTCGTGCTGCTGCTCGGCCTTGCCGTCGGCTGGCTGAGCTAGAGGCTGCCGCAAAATCGGCTATATCGACACCCTGACGCTTCGCTTCGGGTGATCTGATGGATCTTGCGAGTCTGCTGAAATCGGTGCCCTTGCTGGCAATGCTGGTGAAATCGGCGCTGCCGGCGGCGGTCGGCGCGGGCATGGGGTTCGGCCAGTGGCTGGCGGCGCTGCCGCCATGCCGCAACCTCGCGTTCGAGACGGCGACCTATCTCGTCTGCGAGACCGATCCGAAGCAATTTTCGATCGAGCTGTTCTGGAAGAACAAGGACGGCGAGCTCTACCGCTCGCTGCACAATCTTCGCAGCGCCCAAGAGGTCGCCGGGCGCACCATGCTCTTCGGCATCAATGCCGGCATGTACCATCCGGACCTCGCGCCGGTCGGCCTCTATGTCGAGCAGGGCAGGCAGTTCACGCCGGCGAAGACCGGGGCGGGCACCGGCAATTTCTCCATGCAGCCCAACGGCATCTTCTACCTCAGCGGCGGCGAGGCCGGCGTTCGCGCGACCAAGGAATATCTGAAGCATCCGCCGCGGGTGGACTACGCGACCCAGTCCGGGCCGATGCTGGTCATCGACGGCAAGCTGCACCCGAAATTCCAGGCCGGCAGCCCCTCGCGGAAGATTCGCGACGGGGTCGGTGTGCGCGCCGACGGCGTCGCCGTCTTTGCGATCTCGAACAATGTTGTGACCTTCCACGAATTCGCGCGCCTGTTCCGCGACGAGCTCGGCTGCCCGAACGCGCTCTTCCTCGACGGTTCGATTTCGAGCCTCTATGCGCCGGCCATCGGCCGCAACGACGATTTCTGGAATCTCGGGCCGATGATCGGGGTGTTCAGGCGAGGCGGGTAGGGCGCCACCTGTCGACAACCGGCCAAAAGCGGCACAGGCGAAGGCACCACGGCGGATAGCACCGCAGTGCCTTCACGTCTAAAGCGCGTCGCGATCTTTCAGATTCGCTCCATGCGCTTTAGGTTTTTGATTTTACGCATGTCTTTATCCCGAAACCGGTTCCCACTTTCGGGAGACATGCTTTAGTTGGAGGCGTCCTGGATGGCGGACAGCAGCCATGGCCCGCCAGCCTCGCGGGTGAAGGTCCACAGTTCGGTCGCTTCGACCGGATTGTCCGGATCGCCCTTCTCGACGGCGCCGGTCTGGCGGTTGCGCATGACATCGATGGCGTGCCAGCGCATTGCCGCCGTGGCGTAGTCGCGTGAGCCTTCTCGCCACGCCTCCGCAATATCGCCTTCCAGCAGCTCAAGATTGGTCACCTCGTTCCTGATGCCATGGGTCGCGTTCTCCGCCAGCTCTTCCGAAAGGTAGGAAACCATTTCGGGCGTCGTCAGCTTTCGCAGTCCCTGGTGGTCCTCGCGGCTGAAGGCGGCCTGCACTTCGCCGAGGATATTTTCGAACGCATCCCGGTCGGTGTCCGTGATGCCGATTTCGTCAACGCCGGATGCGCCGGCCGCGCCGCGGCTCGTAGCGCTGGATGAGTAGTTGGGTTGCGCACCTCCCCAGCCTTGCTGGCCGAACGGCAAGCCGGAGCTTCTCATGTTGGCCGGCGCGGCATTGTCGCGGCTGAAAAACCGCATCGCCAGCATTATGAGGCCGCCGATCAGCAGCAGCTGGAAAATGAAGCTGAAGCCGCCGCCGATGCCGCCAAATCCGTGGCCGAGCATCATGCCGAACAGGCCGTTGAAGAGCAGTCCGCCCACCAGTCCGCCGACAAAACCGCCACCGAAGCCGTTCCAGAATCCCGGACGTGCCTGGCCGGGAAACGACTGCGACGGCGGTATCGACTGGGTGGTGTTCGGCGTCATCGAGCGCATTACGGGCGCGGTATAGGGCGCGGTCTTCGTCGGAGCCGGGGCCTGGAAGGTCCTGCTGCCGCGGCTGCCGAAACTGCCGCCCATGCGCGCCTCCGCCGGGCCGATGGACACGCTTGCAAGCGCCATCAGCAGGATCAGGAAGATCGACGCGACTTTGATCGTCCGTGATTCTGACATTGGTGACAATCCTTAGATCGGAGCGTTTCAAACGCATCTAGCTCGCCCCCTATATGGGTACGAATTGGGGCAGGGTTAGACCCAGTCTTTCAAGGCATCGCTTGCGGCAGGCACATGGCCTATCCAATCACGGCCTTGCGGCTTCCAGATTCACAGCGGCGCGGCCAAGGGCGAATCGGTCGGGCGGACCAAAGGTAAATTTTGATTCAAACTTTGTTGGTAATTTCTCATTAGCAATGGGGCTTCCGGCGGCGCTGTCCTGCCCTCGGTCTGTTTTGTTTTGCGTACAGGTCAAGATGCGGATTCCTAGCGTCGTCAGTTTCGTGCTCGCAGCGCTTTGCCTTGCCGGCTGCTCGTCCACGTCGGGCGTCGATGCCTTGCAGGTGCCGTCAAGCGAGACGACGAGCTCCGTGGTCAGGCCAAGCGCGCCGGTGGCGAAAGCCGTGAAGACCGCCGACACCGAGACAACCGTCGCGACCGCGTCGATGACCGGCGCCGCGCGCATCAGGCCGCCGGCGCCGCTGCCTGAGGACAATCAGCGTCCCGACGACGAGAATTCGCGTCCCTTCGGCCTTGCCGAGGAGGAGACGGTGGCGTTCCCGGCGACCGACCTGCCGGACAGCGTCGAGCCGCCGGTCGAGGCCGCAGCACTCGTCTCGCCGCCGAAGCGGCTGTCGCGCGCCGCACCGGCGATGCTGGCCGGTCCTGTCACCCGCTATGCCTTCCGCGATGCCAAACCGATCAATTTCGGCCGCTCCTCGCCCAGGCACCTTGCCGTGCACGGTGTCGACGTCTCGCGCTGGCAGGGCAATATCAACTGGGAAAAGCTGCGCGCCCAGGGCGCCAACTTCGCCTATATCAAGGCGACCGACGGCGGCGACCATGTCGACCCGATGTTCATGAGGAACTGGCGCGGTGCGGACGCCGCCGGGCTGAAGCGCGGCGCCTACCACTTCTTCTATTGGTGCCGCACCGCCGGCGAGCAGGCCGACTGGTTCATCCGCAACGTGCCGAAGGTCGATGGCGCGCTGCCGCCTGTGATCGATGTCGAGTGGAACGGCGATTCTTCCTGCAAGCGACGGCCATCGCGCGAAAAAGTGCTGGAGAAGATGCAGGTGTTCATGGACAAGCTGGAGCGCCATTACGGCCAGCGGCCCATCATCTACACCAGCCCGGATTTCTACCGCGACAATCTGCGCGGCGCCTTCCCGGACTATCCGTTCTGGCTGCGCGCGGTGGCGGCGCACCCAACAAAGGTCTATCCGGGCCGCAAGTGGCTGTTCTGGCAATATTCGGGCTCCGGCCTGTCGCATGGCGTGACGGGCCGCATCGACCTCAACGTCTTCCGTGGCGACGAGCGGCAATGGCGCAACTGGCTGGGCGGCGGCGGGCAGATGATGGCCGACGCGGATTGATCCGCCGTCGGATCGCCTCGGCTATCTGGATGGCCGCGGGCGCGATTCATCGAGTGCTGCGTAGGCGAGCACGCCCATGAAGATCGCGAAGTAGGCCAGAACGACGGCGAGGACGATCAGGGTCTCGGTGGGCACATCCAGTCTCCTTGAAAAGATGGTGAAGGAGACAGCGGGACGGGTCGCGGCGCCTTGATTTGGGTCAAGCGATTTGCCGTTTAGGCGTGCGCGGCCATGATTGCGGACGCGAGACGCGATGCTGGCGGACCGTGGCTACCGACATGACTGCGGCTCGCTGCCGCCCAATGCTTGCCGGCCGTATCCGCGCTCAGCAGGTAACGAGATCCGTATGGCCAAAGCCCTTGGAGTAATCGAGCACGGAGATCACTGTTGGCATCACGCGGAAAATGCGGACCTGGTCCGGGGTCGGCATCGGGCCGGGCAGCGAAGCCTGCGGCGGATATTTATCCGGCAGCATCTTCAGAACCTTTTCCGCCTCGGCCCTGTCTGTGACCGGTTGTGCACGCGCCGCCATCGAGAGTCCCGTAATCTCCATCACCTGAGGCGCGTCGTGGTCGATCGTCAGGGATACGCGATCGTCCCGAGCGATATTCGCCGCCTTCTGGCTGTCCAGGCCGCAGAGGAAGTAGAGCGTGAGGCCCTCGTTGACGTAGCCCACGGTCGTCGCCTGCGGCCAACCGTCCGGCCTGAGCGTTGCAACCGTCATGACCCGATGCTGATCCAAGAGTGTCTGAATCTTGTCTTTGAGCTCCTGATCCATCTTCGCCTCCGAAGTCTTTGCTGACGGTGGCCATGGTAAGGATCGTGGATAGCGTTGCTTTGACGTGCATCAACGCATGGGCGGCAACGCGCCCTGGCCGCGATGTCCGACCGGACGAACACACTTGCATGCGCGCCGCAATTCGCTGGCGCCGCGAAACGATCCGGCCGGGCATTCGTTGGAATCGACTTTGCGGCATCAAAAGGCGGAAGTGACCAACATGCCATTGACACTGACCAGTCCAGCGTTCGCCGACGGCGATCCCATCCCCGAACGTTTCACCCGCGATGGTGAAAATGTTTCCCCGCCTCTGAAGTGGTCGGGGATCCCTGACGGGACCAGGAGCCTGGTTCTTGTCGTGGACGACCCCGATGCACCACGCGGGACGTTCGGCCACTGGGCGGTCTTCAATATTTCGCCCGACGTCGAGCAACTTGCCGAAGGGGAGGACGGGAAGCCGGGAACCGAAGCGCTCCAACAGGGGAAGAACGACTTCGGCAACGCCTCTTACGATGGCCCGGACCCGCCGATAGGGCACGGAGTTCACCAGTACCATTTCCGGCTGGCGGCTCTCGATGTGCCGAGCCTCGGCATTCCCGGCCAGGCCGGCGTCAAGGAAATCTGGAAGGAGGCCCGGCGCCACGCGATCGAGGCGGCGGAACTCGTGGGCACATACGAACATGCCGCCTGAGTGGCGAAGGCTTTTCCCGTCAGGCAGCGCCGGCCGCATCACTCGGGAGCCCGCAATGAACAATCCAGACCCGAATAGTCCCGAACCGATGCCGGGCGATCCCGGTCCCGAACCATCCCGGCCTCCAGCTCCGCCGGAAAACCCGCCCGGAGAACCGCCAGGCGTTCCTCCGCCTTCACCCGATCCTATTCCGGGACCGGGGAGGGGGCCTCCTGATATTCCGCCGGACACGCCACCAGAGATCCCGCCGGAGGAGCCGACATTTCCCAGGCCGACGGCAGAAGACTTCCACACCTGGCGGTCGCATTGAGGCGCGTCGTGATGAACGGATTCAGGCGACGCGCCTTAAGTCCTTGTTTTAATGCCGCTTCCTTCGATCATCGGGATGACCTGCTCGATGTCCAGCGGCTCGATGCCGAGTTCCGGCAGCCCCGGCATGCCGCCTGTCGTCACGTTGTCCTGTCGCATGAGATCGATCTGGTTGCGCGTGAAAGGCGGCGTCGGGAGAAATTCCGCCGCTAGCGCCAGGGTGCTCCAGGCGGCGAACGGCATGGGTACTAGGATTGGATGAACGCCGAACGTTCGGGCGATTTCGCGAACCAACTCCCTGTAACGCAAAATACGCGGGCCGCCGACCTCGAACGTAGACACATCGTGGATAGGATCAGCGAGCAACCGGCTCACCGCTTCGGCGACGTCGCCGACATAGACGGGCTGAAGCCGCGTCGCTCCCTGGCCGAACAGCGGATAGACGGGCAGCAGTCGGACCAGTCGAACAAGCGTCGTGAGAAAAGCATCGTCCGGCCCGATCATGACGGCCGAGCGCAGGACAATCGTGTCGGGAAACGAGTTCCTGACCGCGCCTTCTCCGCGCCCGCGTGCCTTGATATACCTCGATGCGGATCGCGGATCCGCGCCTATCCCGGAGATATGGACAAGCCGCTCGACCCCGGCTTGCCGCGCGGCGCTCGCCAAATCGGCTGCCGCCGTCACGTGCATCCTTTCGAACGTCAAGCCGCCATGCTCGACATAGAGGCTGACCGCGTTCACCACCGCATTTGATCCGGCAATTGCTGGGCCGATCGATGATCTGTCAAGAATATCCGCTTTGACTTGGTCGGGCGCCTTCGCTTCCGAGCCAACCGCTGCCCGCCGCGCTCGGCGGGACACCGCCAGCACTTCAAAGCCCTTGTCCAGGAGCCGCCCGACGATCCTGCGGCCGAGGAACCCGGTCCCGCCGAACACAGCAACCTTCATCGATGTTCCTCGCGCGTCGCCTGTAACGCGCGTCGCGATCTTTCAGATTCGCTCCGTGCGCTTTAGGTTTCTGGTTTGACGCATGTCTTTGTCCCGAAACCGGTTCCCACCTTCGGGAGACATGCTTTAAGGCGCGCCCGCCACGGCGCCGACGATCGCCGGGGCGAGTGCCAGCAGGTCGATATCGCCGTTTGCGGTAAGGCGATCTCCGTCCAATTCGAGCCGCAGTTTCGAAGGATCGGATTCCGTTTGACGCTCAAGCTCTAGGGCCATTGCCTCGCGAACCTTCTCTTCCATCATTGTTTTTGCTCCGCAGACATGTCCAAATCAGATCGCTGGAACCCATTTCCAGAACACGCCTTCCATCCTGTCGGGATAGTATTTGAATTCACATTCGAACCGTCGTCCGTAGCTGGCGGCGGCAGCAAGCGCTGCCTTGCTGACGGGCCGCATGCCCGTTCCCGGCGCGAACCAATCCTCCAGCAGATCGTCGGGCACATAGGCGCCGATCCTCAGCGGCAGTTGTTGCAGGACGACGTCCATTTCCTTCGGTGGCACCGCGTTCATTCGTTTCCGGCTCCCTGCGGATGCGGTGAATTTGAAGTTCCTACGAAATCACACTAGTGAACTGCGTTTTCGGTCAGGAGTTCCATGAGAATCGGCCGGAACGCTTCTTCCCTTCTCCCCTTGTGGGAGAAGGTGGCCGCGAAGCGGCCGGTGGCGCAGACCTTCGCCAGCGTTGACGCAGCGACAGAATCGCCAGCGTCTCATTCCTTCCAGCACCCCTCATCCGTCTCGGCGCCTTCGCGCCGATCCACCTTCTCCCACAAGGGGAGAAGGAGAGGGCGCGCGCTACGCCTCGTTGATCATCGCCTCGATGTTGTAGCCATCGGGATCGAGCACGAAGCAGGCGTAGTAATTCTCCGCATAATGGGGACGCAACCCGGGCGGGCATTGTCCGCAGCACCCGCTTCGAGTGCTGCGCGATAGAACGCATCGACCTCTGCCTTGCTCTTCACCCGGAAGGCGACATGCAGACGGGTGAGCGGCGGCTTCTCGCCCGTGCGCTGGATCTCGAACAGGCAGCCATTGCCGACATCGAAAGCCCAGAACACGCCTTCCTTGCCGAAGGAGAGGCGATACCCCAAGGGCGCAAAAGCCTTTTCGTGGAAGAGCTTGCTCTTCTCGAGGTCGCTGACTTCGATGGTGATGTGATCGATCATTCACACCGTCGCAGTGCTCGGCGGCATTGCCGGCCGCCCGACTTGCAGTTCCGGAGGGCTCTATGCCTCTACATATTCCGCCAAGCTGACGGCTTTGGGAACCTCCAAACCGTCAGCGCGCAAGCCCTCGATATGGAAACGTATCGCGTCGCGGATTTCGTTTTCGACTTCAGGCACCGTCGCACCTGTCGCGATGCAGCCGGGAAGATCCGGCACATAAGCGGAAAAATTGTCCCCGGCTCTTTCAATCACCACTGCGTAGCGCATGCTTTCATTCCTTCAGGCCGGACTGCTTGAGGATGCTGTTCAACGTTCCCGGTGCAACCTCTTCCGACAGCTTACCGGCCACGGTGACGCGGCCGGCTTTGATCTTGTGCTTATATTGGCGATGGCTGCCTTTTGTTGCAACCAGATACCAGCCGTCGGCCCCCAGCAAGCGAATGATCTCGCGAACCGTGAGCCGACGCCTGATGCGTCACTAATTCTCGCTCACCACCGAAGGTAAGTGGTTGGAATTGCTACATCTTTTTTCCATTAGCTTCATGCTGCCTCATCGCCTCTTCGCACGAAGGCTGCTCAGAAATCCGCGCATCTCAATTGATTTTCGGGTTTGACGCCGCAGCGCCGGCACTCATCCTGAAGGAAGGTTGAGGCGATGTCGTTTGTGGTTGCGTCGACAGCGCTGCCGGGCATCGTGATGACATGAGTGCGGATGGAGAGCGGATATGAACGTTAAATCAGATATCCACTGGGGTCGGTCACCTGAAGAGGACGACGGAACAGTTCTGAGCGCTATGCTGTACGCCGAAGGCCGGGGTGACTATTCCGTGCTGAAAGGCTTCATGTCCGACTTCGGAAGCAGGCTCCGGAATTCTCAAGACAAGGAGGTGGCAACCGCTTACGGCGAACTGGAGGTAAGATCAGCAAAATCTTTCGAATACGAGGCGAAACACGGTCGCCATTCACTCATGAAATGGGACCACCCGGTCAATGTCGAGTGGGTGAAATTGGGACTTATCAAGCTCACGCCAGAAGACCGACAGGCGTTCGAAAACCGGAACCGTCCTCCAGTCACGGTTTAAAACTAGTAGCTTGCCGTTCCTCGCGGTGTTTCCTCGCCGCATTCATAGCAGCCCCTGGTGTTTCATACACTCCGGGGATCAACACCCCTCCGTCGTCGAAGACCAGGTACCAATCTCTTCCGGTGTCATCAATCATGACAAGCATCGAGTAGCCGTTGGCGAGCGGGCGGTATTCGGCGCCTCGAAACCTAGATGTCCGCAACCATGACTGATCAGGATGAAGCATCTCGGCCAATTCGTCTGATACGCCAAGTGGCTGCGGAAGATGGGGAGATTGAGGGCGGTCAGTTCTCACGGTTAACGCTCCGTAGTGCCTGCTGGAGGTATCTGGCTCACTTTCGTTACCATCCGGTTCATGCCTTCAACCTTTCAACTCGGCATCGACGAGGGCGGGATGTCGCACCTGCGGTAGAGCGTCTGCTTCAGCTCGTCGGGATCGCCGACTGGGGCGACACCGGCCGCCACGAGCGACTTCTTCACCCGCGCGAAATGCTCGACTCGCTCCTGCGCCAGCTTGTGGAGCGATACATATTCCCGCTCGAACCGTTCCAGTTCCTCCTCGCGGACAATCGGCTGCATCCACCCGGTCACTGGATTCTTCACCGTAACGGTGGCGAGAAGTCCCTTCCCGACCAGAGCCTTCACGGCGGCGCTCTTGGCAGGCAGCCGCTTCTCCACCTCGCGCAACGAAAGGCCGTCGTATGCAGGCCCGACCACGTGGGGCCTGACTTCCCTGGCATCGACTAGCACCGAAAGAAATCCGCGCTCTGCGGGGCTGCGTCCGACCCGTTCGAGCTTTCCGTCCAACACAAGCCGGACCACGTCCATAACAGGGCAGCAGCACCTCTTTGCCGCCTTCAGGAGAGTTTCGAAGGCGGGATCGTCACCGAGGGCCGGGTCGGCCTTGCGCAGCAACCGCTCGAGGAACTCGTCGAGATCAGCCTTCCTGAACGTGTAGTGCATCCCGGCTCTGCTTCGTGGCTTCTCGATCATCGGCTTGATTAATCCGGTCTGGACCAAGCCCTCGTCGTGAGGCCGCGGCACATTCAGGTAGGCTCGCGCCGCGGTCATGTTCATCGCCTCCTTCAGTTCTCTTGCGAGGACGGTCACCTGGTCCGGATCGGCGACCACCCTGTTGTCGATCAGTGAATCCGAGTCCTTTCCGGCAAGTCCCGCCTTCCTGAGCGCCTTCCGCAGGCGTTTCGGGTGCACGGCGAACTCCTGGGCGGCCGTGTGCACTGAATGAAGCCGACGAGCGCCCACATCACGTCCGAACAGCGTGTCGCCCGGACCGAAGGGCAGCGTCTCGACTGCATGCTCAAGGATGATGTCCCGGACAGGATCGTAGACGCGGTCCTCGCTTTCGTGCGCCAGCCAGTCGTAAAGACGCCCGTACATGACCTTCGGACCCGCGCTGGAACGACGGGAACGGAATGGCCCCTGGAGCTCGTCCAGGAACGACCTGATGCCAGCAGCGCCCTTGTCCACGATCTCGAAGCCGGCCGCCTCGCATTCCCAGGCTTCGTCGCCATCGAGGTCGTCCAGCGCCACCTTCGGCCCGTGCAGCGCAACCGCGCCGGTGACGAGCGGGAGGTGCAGGGCCGCATAGAGGGGCAATCCGTCGAGCCAGGATCCGGAAGCCGTGCCCTGCAGCCGCCTGGCCACATAGAGCTCGAGCTTCGAGGGCGAGCGGAGCACCGCTGCGTCGGCCAAGAATTGCAGGCGGGGGATGGCATCCGCGATCGCCCGCGAGGCATCGTGAATGACATGCGGTCCGTCGAGCTTCCCGACCTCGGCGAGAGCCATTCCGTGCCTGTCGCAGGTGCGCATTCCTCGGATCAGCCACATGCTCCGGCGGTGCGGCCTGGCAGCCAGGCGGCAGTCGAGGCGCTCGATATCCTCGGCCATGCAGGCGGGGCACATCCGCACGCGGTTGCGCACGAGGCTGGACTGCAGGAGCTCTTGGCCCCGGTGCCGGAACTGCCGCTTCGGGCCGTCCAAACGGGTGAACGATTCCCTCAGCAGCCGATCCCGGTCCACACCCGCCAGGTCGGCGAGAGCGAAGACTCCGTCCGGCTGCCCGTTGATGACCCCTTGCGGATCGATGCCGAAGTCGCGGCAGAACTCGCGCATGTCATCCCGGCAGGCTCTCGTCGACAGCCGCGAGGCGAAATCCGGCGGGGTCTCGCGGTCTCCCAGCTCCAAGGTAAGCGAAAGCCTCATTGCCTGACTCCCTTCGTGCTGCGCCCCTTCGGCTTGCGTGCGCCAGTAGGCTTACCGACCTCGTCGACAACGTCCTCGTAGAGCGCTGCCTCGACCGGGATCGCGGTCCAGTCATCAGCAAGGAAAGGATTGAGATCGTCGTCCCTCACGCCCGTGCGGATGGCGTAGACATCCGCGAAATGGCCGAAGCCGAGTTCCCCGCCGCCTTCCACCATCAAGCATTCCGCAATCGCGTCCTGTACGTATTCGACGACGATGCCAAACTGGTAGGTGGCCGCGTGGAGAAGGCGGTGCGCGAAAGCGTCCGCCTGAAGCTCGCGACAGCCGACGGACGGGCACATGGCCACCAGGTCCCGGACTGTCTGCCGCACCGACTCCGCATGGTCCGGAAATGCCAGCGCCTCGAAGGGCAGCACGCGGACGCGCCTCTTCATGGAAGCGTCGTTCTGGCAGAAGCGCGACAGCTCGGGCAGGCCGGACAGGATCAGCCAGATCGGCCAGTCCGCCTCCTGCATCATCCGCTTGAGCGTGTTCTCCACCTCCTGGGCCATGGTGTCGCTCTTGATCTCGTCCCCGTGCTGCGCCTCGTCGATATGGAGGATTCGCACCCCGCACTCGGCCATCAGCTCGCGCACGACGGGCCAGACCTTGCTGTGCTGGATTTCCCGGCGGCCGTGGTAGCCGAGCTTGCGGGCGATCTCGTTGCCGAGCGCGCCCAGCGTGAACGGGGAGGGGGCCACGACGGACAGCAGCGGGCACCACTCGCCAGGCTTCCCGAAGCCCTCGAACTCCGGACGGCTGGCGAAGGCGTGGGCGAGCGCGCGGCTCTTGCCCGCTCCCGCCTGTCCTGTGACGACGAGCGCGCGGCCGCCGCGCACCATGCCTTCCGCCCCGGCCACGCCAGGCTGCTCGCCAAGTTCCAGAAGCATGGAGTCCAGGAGCCAGTCGATCTGCTCGCGGAGCTGCTCGTCATACACCGTGGGCAGGTAGGCCGAGAGGACTCGGCCCACCGCCTCATTCACCGTGCGGCGCTTGTCGGTCTGGTTCGACACGATCCGGTTGAGGAATGCGGCGGACCTGCCGCCCGGACCAGAGGTGTTCATCATGTTCATCGATCAATCCTTCCTAAGAAAATCGGACTTCAGACGGCCGCGGCGCCGCGCGGCCGGAGCCGGCGTGTCACCGTCCCTGTCCATGGTTTCCGGAACCTGGGAGTCGTCAGCAGCTGCCAGCAAGTTGTCGCTCTGGAGGTCGTCACCCTCTAGGTCGTCGAACGTCTGGCCGCGGTCGCCCACCGTGGTGTAGTTGAAGTGCCGCACGATCTCCGCCTCTCGGCGGCGGACCTCATCGTTGGAGATCGTCGAAGGGCCGATCCCGGCAACCGACGCCGAATGCCTGCCGGTCTCGCGCAGGTCGAGGAGAGCGGCTTGAACGACGTGGTCGCTGAGTTTGGCTACGTCGGCGTGCTTGCGCCGCAGCGCAGCCGCCGTCTCCTCCCACAGGGCTGCGGAAACGCCTTTCATGGGCATGTCGCAAGGAACGGCAAACCACTTGGCTCCAGGCACGTTCTTGGAAACCCAGATCATCTCGAGGTCTTCGAGATTGGCCCTGATGCGGACATCCGCTTGCCCCACCTCGCGGCGAAGCTCTGCCGACGCCTCATTGCGGAAATACAGGCCGTAGAATCGAATGCCACGGTTCTGGATGCGCCTGTTGTCCGAGAAGCCGAACGCAACCGTCATGACCTCGTTCGCAGGCGGAGGCACGACCTTGAACAGAGCGGCCCGCTCTTCCCAAGCGTCGTTCGGTGTCTGGCCGCCGAGGCCGGCATGGGGAGAGTTGTGGTAGACGTCCACGAAATAGCGAACCAGTGCGGGCCCGAGGACAGCCGAGATCACGTTCGCCAGCGCTTCCGGGTTGGCTTCGCCCTTGTCGCCGACGCTGGAGAACGTGCGGCCCTGGAAGAACGGCAGCAGCTGGGAGTCGGTGGTTTCGAAGAAGCGCTCGACGACGCCTCGCGCGTCAGGGTGCGATGCGGGACCGATCTCGTTCGCGGAGCCGATATCGGTCACCGCGCAACGGAACCCGGCGTCAATGAACTCGGATCCCGAGTCCGTTGCCACCATCAACGGCGTGCATGCGTGATGCCAGGTGGACCGGCAGCCGGCCGCCTGCGCGATCTCGTCCTTGTTGCGGCAGACCATCTCCAAGGTGCGAATTGAGGTGTCCGCGTTCGCAGTCCAGGACAGCGTCGCGCCAAGCACGACCTTGGTGGCTTCGTCGATCGCCACGCACAGCATAAGCCTGAGCTTGACGATCTTCCCGACGAGTTCTTCGGGGATGCCTTCCCAGAATTGCTCCGGGAGCTTCAGTGACATCAGCTGGACGCGCCAGCAATCGAGCGCGACACGCTCGCCAGGGTACAGAACCGATTCCGGCCTGCCGCTCACCTTGTGCGTCCGGCGCGCGTGGCTTGCTCCGTACCGGGCGAGGGCCACCTGGTAGCTGTCCAGCTTCCGGATCGCACGCTCGAAGGTGCTTAGCGACGGGACCGGGAGCGCGGGAAGGCCTTGAGCCGCTCGGGCAAGGTTCGATGCAGCGAAGGACAACGCTTCCGTACCGCGAAGGCGAGGGGCGCCCTCCCGGTCGCGCCGCGCGTTCTCCTCTTCGAGCGTGATCGAGCCCGTCATCAGCTTGTACAGCGTCGCCGCGGACGGGCGGCTGCGGTCAAGGTAGGCCTGCACCCACTTCGCCATCAACGCGACGGAATGCGGGTCCGTGATTTTCGCCGTGCGGCTGCCCACGCGGCCCTTGCGGTGGTCGCGCAGCGCAAGAAGGTCCCATTCGTGCTGGACCAGGTCGCGAATCCATTTCCGCACGGTGGCAGGCGAGGGCGCCCGGTAGGCGTCCTTGGCCTTGCGGGCCGAGATTTCCCGCGTGATAGCAGCGTCACGCTTGCCGCGCCTGACTTGCCGACCATCGTCACTGTCGTCGTCCGCGCCGTAGACCAGACGCGCCATGACCTTGCCGATCGTCCTCTTGAGCGCCTTGTCCGTCAGGCTGGTCAAGCCGTCGTCGTACATCTGGACAACGTGGCGGCAGAGCTTCCAGTAGAAGGCCAGCTGGTCCTGTTCCTCGCAGTCGAGGTCGCGGGCGGACTTGATGTCCGGCAACCTGGCGAGAAGGACCTGCCGGGATTCACTGTTCCTTTCCATGAGGGGGTCGAGCTTGCCCGCTTCGACCAACTCCCTGATCTCATCCTGGGGGAAAACCTGGCGGAGTTCGGGGTTGGCCAAGGGACTGGCCGTCAGCACGTGCCTGTCGTGGCCGATGTGCTTGTAGAGAAGCTCGTCGGATCCCTCCCTGATTGCGAAGACGTGGCCCGGTTCGAAACCGTAGGTTGTCGGAGCGGACGAGCGGAAGGCATTGCCGTTGAAGACGTTCATAGTAATTCTCCTTGTCTGATAAAGGTCAGGCGCGGGCGCGCCTGACGAAGCATTCGTAGGAAATCCGGGCGTGGTCCCAGACCTCCAGTCCGCCCATGCCGATTAGGCGGACGATGGCGTTGAAGGCGTCGCCGCCGATGCCGGAAGCAGCCACCAGGTCGCGAAGGCGGCACCAGCCGTGCAAGCTAGCGGCAAGTCCGGCGACGACCGTGTCGGCCTTCTCGCAAAGCAGCCGACGAGCGCGAAGCAGGAGCTTCGCGTCCGCCACGTCGTCCGGGTGGATGTGATCCTCGGTCCGGATCCGATAGACGTCAGCAACCGACTTCCCGTGCTGTTGCTCGATCAGCCGCTGGACTTGAACGATTCCCGATTTGACGACCTTGCCCTTCGGCTTCACGTCGACGGCTGCGCGGGTGCCGTCGACGAGGTCCACGAAAGCGTCAAAGGTGTGCATGGCGAGCCTCCCGTTTTCATCCGAGTATTCGACCGGAGGCGGCTGATCGAGGTAGTCCTCGACCAGGCCACTGGCCAGCGAGATGTAGATGAAGCCGCGCTCGAGCTTGCTCTCGTAGACGAACTCCCGGTTCAGGGCATGGTCGACCACGGTTCCTCGATAGGAGGCGGTGGAGCGCAAGGGCATCCCGCCCCCCACCGATCCCCCTTTCTGAGCAGCGGGGCGCGACAGCTTCCGCGACGCGCGGGTGGGCTCCGGAGGAGTCCACGACCGCGCAGCCGGCGTCAGCCCGCTATGTGCAAGCTCCTTTCGGCGGCAGCGTCGTCACCCTCCTTGGGGCGAAGCACTGCAGCCGAGGACAGCCAGTCCGGCCTGAGTTCCTCCCGCAGCGGAGCACGCGGAATAAATCGGTTGGTTGCAATTTTCTTGCGCATGTTGAGCCCTCCTTTTGTGCGCGCGCCGACAGCGTTCCCCTGGCGGGCGCCGTGGCGGTCGACAGTTCCTGGGAGGGTCAGGAAGCCGGAGCGAGGGTTCTCCGGCACAACATACCGGAGGCCTCAGCCTCGTGCTTCGCGGCCGTCCCGCGTCGCTATCGATATGCGTGTTGCAAGCATCAGTTTGTCCTCAATTGCCCAGCTTGCGCCAGGGAAGGCGGCATATAGGGCGCGGATCCTTCGAAAAGGTAAACGGCGTGATACAAATTGCTCGGATCCGAACTATTTCGATCGCAGTTCGATCGGGATGTGTCGGTGGAGTAGGGGGCAACATTGGTCGGCCCACTTGAACGCCGCCAGGGCAATGCGATTTCGAGGAGAGAGGCTTCGCGAGATCGCGTGGCAGAAGTCGACCAAGCCTTCTCGCGCCTCGAGCGCTTCAGGACGATCCAAATGCTGCACAGGTTGGTGGCGGGTGCCCGCGAATTGCGTGAACCAGGGTGAAATCACGACTTCCGGCAGGGAGGAGCGGAGAACCGCTGCCCTATCTGCAACAGGACTGTGTCTGCCCCGAAGTCCCGCAACACGCCGACGGCTTTGATTGCTCTGCGAGCCACCTGTCGCGTGGCTTGCAACTCGCTGGACGCGGCGGCAGTTCGACGTGGATTTCGTCTACCACGATCTGAGGCAGGGCGGCCCGATAGAGCTGCATCGGCCTGATGCCGTCGCTGACCTCGAACGTTAGCTTCGCCGAAATGTCGAGGGCGACGTGTTCGGTGACCTTGCGGATGATCGCCGAGAACTTGCCCGCAGGCATGTGCGTGCGGTCCTCGTTCACCGTGGTGGGCGTCCTTGTCGAGGTTCCCGTCATGCTGTCCGTCGTCTGGGTCGTGAACCGCTCCAAGGACTGGTACGAACGCGGGGAGGGCCTTTCCGAGGCCTCTGAGTCAGCGAAATGACTATACCCGAACTCGCTTGCCATGATCCGCACCAGCGGAAAGAAGCCGACATTGCCGAACGCCTCGCACGTCCTTCCACTCACGAAAAAAGCGTCAAGAGCGCCTGGAAGGCGTAGCCGATGACCAATACGCAAGACGCCGGGTAGTCGGTTGTGCTGCGCCTGGAACGAGTTCCAATCTTCTCCGTTGCACCTGCATCGGGTATGATCGAATCACGCAGCCATGGAGAGTAATTCATGCCCAACGCTAAACGACACGATACACGGCTTACCCGTGAGGAGGCCGTCGTTCACGCGATCGCTTCCGCTCGTATAGAGGGCGTGGAACTCGACGAAGAAGCCAGGTCGGTGCTGGGCAGGTGGGCTGCCGAGGAGCTGACGACCCAAGAACTAGATGAATGGGTCGAGGAGCAGGTCCGGCAGGCGACCGAGAGGAACCAAGCTCGCGCCGGGCGAAGAGCTGGCGCGAGTGCGTGATCCTTATCTCGACGCCAAGGGTGTCCTGAAGAACAAGCTCGGATTTACTGATCAGAATGAGTTGGCCGCGTTCGAGGCGCGAATTGCCGCCGCCCGTGACGTTAAGATTCTCGGCGATCCTCCGCATGGCCCCTTTGACCTCGCGAAGCTCGAAAAGCTTCATGAGATGCTTTTCGGGGACGTGTACACTTGGGCTGGAAAGACTCGGATTGCCGGACTGGCGAAGCAGGCGCATGAGGGGTCCGCCGCTGGGGTCACCTCATTCACGGCTCCTCTGAGGATCAAGGCTGAAGCGACTGCGCTCTTCCGGTCCCTGCCTTCGATCGAAACGTTATCCGCGCTGTCTGACGCCGAATTCGCCGCCTCGATGGCGCCGTTCTTCGTGACGCTAAACAATGTCCACCCGTTCCGGGAAGGCAACGGCCGGACGCAACGTCTCTTTTTCAAGCTGTTGGCGCGAGCCTGCGGAAACGATCTCGCCTGGGACGTCGTGACAAGAGAGCGCGTGGTCGCTGCCAGTATCTCTGGTGCCCGCGGCGATGCCGCCCCGATGAAGAGGCTATTCCTGGAGATATCCGACGACCGTCGCACCGCTGCGCTCAGGAAAGGCTTAAACTTCCTTCGAGGCTCGAAGTCCGTGCTTTGGAACGACCTCTACATCGCTACGACCACCGCAGGACAAGCGTATTCGGGCAAGCTGGTGGGCGTGGCAGCGCCTGACTTCATGATGCGAGTGGAAAACTCAGAGCAGGAGTGGATCGCGGTCGGAGACGCAAGCGATGTACCAGACGGCACAGCGTCGGGCGACGCGCTGGAGATCAAGCCGAAATACTGGTGAGGTCCCAGCTTCCGCCCCGAAATGTGAGAGCGAGCGGACTCCCACGAAAGCCGTTTAACGATGCCGAACCTCTGATGCGATGTCAGCGCCATGGTTCGAACCAATCGCAGCTTCTCATTGCGGCTATCAGCGCCTGGGGATCAGAACAGCGTAGGTCGCGGGACAGATCGGGACGGGCGCCGACCAACGGCGTTGCACAGGTCGGGCGTAATCCGCGCGTCCACCGCCCAGTCGACTAAGCACGTGTAGCTGGCTCGCGCCGCTCCCGTCATCGGGATGGAGCGCTTGTTGCCGAGTTCCTTCAGGAGACCAAAATAGGCGGCGTACGTCCCTTGCATCGGGCGCAGCGGGACCGTGACCCAAGCTGGGATGGCAGCGAAGCGCTCAGCGAGAAAGTGAACCTGGCGGAGCGCCAATGCAGTTATGTCGTCGACGGTCGCGCCCTGGTCCTTCATTCGCCTGTTGATGGCATCGGGCACGAGGACGCAGTTGTAGGACTCGTTCAGCCCGCCCACGTCGCGTTCCTCGTTTCGGGCTTTCACGCCGATGAAATAGCGGATGCCGCCCTTCTCGGCGAGGAGGTCTGCAAACGGCTGGTTGTGCTCGTCGTCGTTCAGATTGCGAACGCCCTGAAACCCGTTTCGGACGAGGGTCTCCGCAGCCAGGACTTCACCGAGGATGCCGAGTTTCGACGTGCGGCGAACCTGTGCAATGATATCCTTCCATTCCCCGCCCTCGATCCTTATCCGGCCGCCACCTGAGCCACTCGTCCCATCCCAAGCGAGCGACCCTCGGCGCGAGGAAAGCTCGCGCAGCATAGGCCGCACTCTATGGCCCGCGGCCCGACATAAAGCCGGACCATACTGCGCAACATCTATCCTGTCTTCCTGTCGTCACCGTCGACCAGTTTGAGCCGCGGCTGCTGTGCAATCAGCTCGACCACCTCGCTGGCATCGAGCGTCCCCTTGGCGAGCAAGGCCTCGGCGACGCGGTCGACCTCCAGCCGCTCGCGTTCGATGATCCGCTTCGCCCGCTGGAACTGCTCCAGCAGCGTCTTGTCGACACGTACGTGCAGGAGGCGGTCGAGCCGTAATGCGGAGAAGAGTTCCTCTTCGTCGTCAGGTGCGAGGTACGCCAAGCCTTCGCCAAGGCCGTAGGATGCCTCGAACGCCAGCGCCGAAAGCGTGGCCGTGTGGAGGTCGGAACCCCTTCCGCCGCCACCGCCCGCCGACCGCTCCCCGAAGACCACTTCCTCGGCCGCAATGCCTCCAAGCCTGACGGCGATGCTGTCGAGGAGCTGGGCTTGGGTGCGTTCCTTGATCCCCTTATCCCTGATAAGGGCCCCGCCGCCGTTCTGGAACAGTTCGGGATTCCGGACGATGGTGCTCTCGACCGAAACCGAAACGAGTTCTCCGCACGCGAGCGTGAGCGCGACGATGGCATGTCCGGTCTCATGGACGGCCACCCGGCGGCGCATTTCCGGCGGAATGGGAACCAAAGCGGGAAGCTCGGACACAAGGTCCTTGAGCGTCATGTCGCTGCGAGCCCGCCTTGCCCGCCGTCTCGCCTGCCGGACCAGCTGCTCGAGGGAGGCGCCATTCCAGCCTTCGGTTCTCCCGGCGATTTCCGACAGGTCGGCATCGGCAAGCAATCCCTGCAGGTGCCAGCGCAGGATTCCTTCGCGGCCCTTCTGGTCCGGCAGGGGAATGCGGACATGCCTGTCGAGGCGTCCGGCGCGGACGATCGCGGCATCGAGCCTGTGGGGATGGTTGCAGGCTCCGACCACGACGACCCCCTCGCGGCCCTCCGCGCCGTCGATGCACTCGAGCAGCGCGGCCACCACCTCCGTGCAGTACTGTCGGTTGTGATCGTTGAACTTCTCGCGGTCACCGACGGCATCGATCTCGTCGATGAAGATGATCGACGGCGCATTCTTTCTTGCGTCGTCGAACGCCGCCCGCATGGCCTTCAGAAGGTCACCGAGGTGGCCCTTCGCCTGCCAGCGGCCGAGGGAGCCAAGGACCAGGTGGACGTTGCAGGTGCGGGCGAGAGCGCCCGCGAACGTGGTCTTGCCCGTTCCGGGAGGCCCGGACACCAGAATGCCGCGATCCACGTCCGCCCAGCCGATCCTTCCAGCCCGCCAGTCGGCGAGGTCAGTCGCCAGTTCGCGGCCCCATTCGCCCGCCTCGCCGAGGCCATGGAGGTCGTCAAGCGTCGGGCCAGAAATGTCTTTGGCCGCCGTCGGCGCACTGGCCTGCACCATTAGCTTGATCGCGTGAGCGACGGACCTGCCCGGGCGTAGCGTGGCACCGATGACGGACAGGGGCATCATGGCGATGAACTCGGCCTGTTCGGGCATGATCTCCGTCTTGAGGCAGAGCCTCGCCCCGGCGATGACGTGCCGCGGCAGGATCGGCCCCACTTCGACCACCCCGTCAGCGGCGAGGCGGAAGTTATCCGGCATCTCCGCGCCGCTCTCCATTACCAGGACGACGCGCCGCCGCTTCGAGAGCGCCGCGGAAAGTTCCGCCTCCTTGACCTTCGTCCAACGGTCGCCCTTTGTCAGGATCTCGGTGCCGTCGAGGCCGCCATAGATGAAGGAAGGGCCATGCGCGGCATAGTGGACGGCCTCTTCATAGATGTCCTTATCTGCTCCCGCCGGGAGCAACAAACCGACGACCACAGGTTTGAGCTGCCGGAACTGTGGGATGGGGCGGAAGGCCCGCATGATCCCGCAGTAAGCGAGGAAGCGCGGCAAGGATTGATGCAGCTTGTTGCGGAAGGTGCTGGCATTGCTGCTCCCGGCACCCTTCAGGGTCTTGTAGCGGATCATGTCGACACCTCGGTCGCAACCGTGCCACAGCACGGTGATAGAAATCGGAAACTGAAGAAGAGACGCGCGCGCTCAGACGCCGATGGCCGTGCGTATGGGCGCGCGCCGGACCTGCCTCGTCGTCGTCTCGGATTTCCTGGAGGTGTGGATCACGACACTGTCCTCGGTTTCATGCGCATGCGTTGTCGGCCGTCGCAAGGGCGGCCGCAGGGGCGGTCAGCGTATGAGGTCGAGGTGTTGGTGCGTGGTCATGGGCGAGAACGTATAGTGAACATAGCTCTGGCGGTCAAGCGCTTGCCCTAAAGACAGCGCTTGCCTTAAGGAGTTCGAACCGCGGCAGCTTTACGCCGCCCCACGTACCGTGGTTCCGTGAGCCAATGGGATCAGTGGTCGTTGGATTGCCTTATAAATAGTTGCGGAACTGGGAAAACATTTCCCGCCATTCTCCTGCATGCTTAAACGAATATGCCGTAAGTCACGGTACCTGGTACGCGGGCCGGGGTGGCAATTCTGTTCTGACCGGCCGCAGTTTCAACAAGCATGTTGGGAGAGGTTATCTTGATGGATAGTGTGAAGGCCCTGAACGAAACTGCGCAGGAAATCGACCAGGTCGCGCCACCAGGACACGTCGCCGCGTCCGGACAGAGGCGCCGCAATGGGCGTCAGTCCGGCTCGGCGAAAACGAACGAGCAGTCGATCGACTACGGCAGCCTCGGAATTCCGGAAGCCGCCGTGCCCTCGTTCGAGGAGGCGCGGGAGATGTTCGCTTTGCTCGGCCGGAAGCGGACCGACGAGGTGTTCGCTTGCGGGGAGATGCTCGCGAAAGTGCGCGGCAAGGCACCCAGCCAGGAGGTCTTCGAGCGTTGGTCTAAACAGGCATGCCGGCTCACCAGGCGAGGCGCCGGCAACTACATCGCCGTTCACAATAACCTGCGTGCCCACCGGAAGGTCCTGGTCGACTGCAGCATGCCTGCCGCCGCCATGTACGTGCTGGCGACAGCGGAGGCCGAAACCGTCGCATCCGTAGTCGCAGACCTCAAGGCGGGCAAGCGGCCAACCGTTCGCGAAATCAGGGCTCTGGTTTCCGGTGACACTCAGACTGCGCAACCAGACCCCGCCGACATTGGCGGAGCCGACGGGCTGAGAGCGCTGGCCCGGGCGAAGGCCCAGAACGGGGTGCCGATCCTTGTGGAGAGGCTCAAGGGGATGCTTGGCGATATCCAGGCTGCCCTCCAGCCGCACTTCGAAGGGAAGAACGTCGCCAAGGGCGCGCTGGTCGCGAAATTGGAGCATCCGGCGCGCCGGGCGCGCAGCGAACTGGAGAACCTCGCGCTATTTGTCGAGCCGAACTCCCGAAGCAGCGAAACCTGGAGAGTGCATCCTGCGATCTTCCCGCACGGAAGCCCGTGGGAGGCGGTTTCTCGGGTTCTCTTCAAGCTTGGCGGGCGCGAGGAATGGCCCGACGCCAACGACCTGGGCGCCTGGCTTGTCACGGTCGTCGTTCCCGCGATCGAGTTCGCCGTCGGAGCAAAACCCTCAAAAGGCATCTCGACAGAGTGAAAGCGAAGCGCTCGACCTATGGCGGGGGCGGGCAGTTGCCGCAAAACGATGCACCGGTTGTGGCCGACGGTGCCCGCTTTTTGGAAGGACGCTCCACTCGAGTGACGCGGGATCGAAAAGTCCTGGCAGCGGGAAATGACGGTTGATCCGCAAAAAGTCCTTGGTGTTCATCGTGGCGACGACGCCACGATGAACGATGGCGGATGCCGCGATCGCCAGGTCTTGGTGCATTCTCGCGTCCTTGGCTTGGGGCGATTTCGTCCAGAGGTCTTTTAGACTGGGGACGAGCGTCATTCGGGCGTAGAGCTTCGAGGTCTCGGCATCCATGGGGAGGAACGCCATGTCCGACACCAGAAGGCGGTCGAGCCAGGACTGCAGTTCAAGGGATCTGGCGACGTCCCGTGCCTGAAGCATCGTAATCCCTCGCTGAATCTCGATCACGCAACCAAACGGGATTGCGAGCGAGGTGTCCGTTTCCGCTATCCAGCGGACAACGCTGGGATGTGGTCTTTTTTTGATGAGTTCGCTTACTACGTTCGTGTCAAGGACATAAATTCTCGGGAGTGGGCTCACCGCTGGCATCCTGTTACTGTGTCAGTGTGATCGTGCGGCGCGAACGTAGGCGAGAGGCACCGGCAAATCGTTAAGCATAGTCGCCCTGTGCGTAGAAAGGATTCGGCATGGGCAAAAGTCCCGGAAAAAAGAGAGGCTCAAAGCCTGCGGGCACCGAATCGAACGCCTGGCCGGTCGCCGATGCGCAGGAGAGGTTCGCGGAGCTCCTCGAAGCCGCCGCCAATCTTGGGCCGCAGACGATCGTCGACCACAACCGCAGCTTCCAACTGACCCTTGCGAGAAGCCGCTGGTCGCCCGAGGCGAAGGAATTGCTCCTGAGCGGGGGGCGTGTAGGAACTGCCGGAAAAGCGGGCAAGCAGTGACGTGCCGTTGTCCGGTTTCGGGAAATGTTTTCCTGAATAGAAACGGCAGCCCGGTGATCGTTCAATGGCACCAATCGCGCTTCCGTGAGGACTGGGAAGGTGCAGAGCCCGATATAGTCGTGTGGGTTGACGTTGCCAAAGTGGAGGCTGCGTGGCGGCGAGGCGATGGCTATGTCACGACGTCCGAGCTGTCGATTGGCGTGGCCGCGGATAGGTTCCGGCCAAAATCGTGGCATCATCGGCGGTAGTTCGCTCATAATACGCCTTATACCTGCGATAGTTGCGTTACACACACATAACAAAACGATTGCTACTCCTGCGTATTTCACCCGTATGTCACAAAGCCGATGTCTATTTGACAAACGACGGATGAAGCAGGGAGGGAACTATGCCGAAGATCCAGGATGTTAATGGTGGATTTGCATTGGTGGGTTATCCGGGCGACGCAAAGATCATGCTCGCCTTCACCTTCAAGGCAAAGCCCGACAACCTCGCCGGCTTCACTATTCAGGTAACACCGCCGGGGAAGCAGCCCTACTTCCTCTGGAACGACCTTCAGTTCAAAGACCCGAGCGCGCATGCGCAACTGCAGGGCGAACCAGCCTATTCCACCGCAAATGCACCGATCCACAAGTTCCGCTGGGTCCACGTCCCCGGCCTCGATCATCAGGGGCTGGAGCCACCTTACGGCGATTACACCTACACGGTGACCCCGCGATATTTTGATGGCAACCAGCACATGACCGCGCTGGACCCGGCCCAAAGCGCCAAGGTCACCGTACCGCTCCGCCCGTTCGATGAAGGCGCCGTCAAGCTTGGCTTCACGCGCGGTTTCGTGCAGAGCCAGGCCTTCGTCCATCATTTCGGCCCGAAGCTTCCCACCCGCCCCAGCAACGGCCCGCTGGACTACGACACGGGCAAGCTGGCGGGCAAAGACCCGCAAGGCAAACCCTATACCTACGAGCAGCAATACCGGTGGCTGGGCTTCACGGCGCGAAGCCGGGTCTTCGATATCTTGAATTCCGTCGACAAGGCCGCCGATGCGAAGATCGATGTTTTCTGCTACGACCTTAATGAGCCCGACGTGGTCCGCTTGCTTCTCAAGCTCGGCGAGGCGGGCAAGGTGCGGATTATCCTCGACAACGCGGACCTACATCACGATGCTGCCGACCCCAAACCGGAAGACGAATTCGAGCAACTTTTCATCAAGGCAGCGGGAAGCGGCGCCATCAAGCGCGGCCGGTTCGGCCGCTATGCCCATGACAAGGTCTTCGTCGTCTACAAGGGCGACAAGGCGCAGAGCGTTCTCACCGGCTCAACCAACTTCTCGGTGACCGGCCTCTATGTGAACGCCAACCATGTAGTCGTCTTTGACAACCCGGACGTCGCTCAGCTCTATGCCGGGCTCTTTCAGGAGGCGTGGGACGACGACGTCAAAACACCGAAGTTCACTGCGAGCGACTTCGCCAAGCGAACCTTCTCATTCCCGAAAAAAGACGGCGTGCCGGCGTTCGACTTGACGTTTTCACCCCGACCACAGGACGCCGCTGCGGCGCGCCTCGACGAGATCGTCAAGCGATGCGATTCTGAAGCAGAGAAGGGCGGCAACGTTTTCTTCGCCGTAATGACGACCACGAGCACGTCGCCCAATCCCGTCTACGAGAAGCTTACCGCCCTGCACGAAGACACGCGGCTCTTTAGCTACGGCATCTCCGATAATCCGAGTGGTATTACGTTCTATCCAGTCGGCGAAAAGCACGGGGTGCTAGTTACGGGCAAACCGAAATATACCCAGTTGCCGCCGCCCTTCGATCAGGTCCCAAATATCCTCTCGGCGGAAGCCCATCAGATTCACCACAAGTTCGTGGTGTGCGGGTTTGGCGGGGACGACCCCGTGGTCTATTGCGGCTCGTCCAACCTGGCCTTGGCCGCCGAGCACGTGAACGGTGATAATCTGCTCTGCATCCACGACGACGAGATTGTCACCGCCTTTACCATCGAGGCCGTGCTGCTGATCGACCACTTCAATTTCCTGGACCAGACCGCTAGGGCGCGGAAAGGCAAAGGGGCGGAAGCCAAGGCCGAAGAGCCGCCCGCCGACAAGCGTACGGCCGCCGTCCAAGCCGAGTGGTTTCTTGGCACCGACGGCAAATGGGCCGACAAGTATTTCGATCCGAACGACCTGCACAGCCGTGACCGCGAGATGTTTTGCGGCAAGCCCTGCCATGGAGTGATGCCATCATAAAGGGAAAGCGCGAACTGGTCGCGCTGGGGCTGCGGCTGACGGCCCCCAAACTGCCAGTCAGCAACGCGCCAAAAAGCGGACCCTGGCATCGCGCCGCTTTGCCTTCCTCGCGCTCACTTCCAGAACGGGCGGGTCTCTTCTAGCTTTCGCCAAAGGGCCTTTGCGCCGCCCCAGCCATGGTCGGCGCGCGCCTGGCTCGCTCCGATCGTCCAGCCAATGGCACGCTGCGCGGCCGGATCGCCGGCCGCGGCATCCGTTCCCGGCAGCACTGTTTTGACTGTCGCGGCATCGTTCAAGTCCCCAAGGACCGTCTGAAGTTTCTTCAGGCGCTTCAGGAACGGAGCGACACGCTTTGCCGGGTAGAGCGAAGAGAAGAATTCGACCGCATAGCGCAGTTTCTTGAGCTCCTTGCGCAATTCGTGGCGCTGCTCTGCGTCAAGCGTCTCAATCCCGCGTGCGCGCTTGCGGACCCGCTTCCAGCGCTTGCCGAGCGCCTGGCCGGCCAGCTGAGTGACCGGCTCTGCAAGCCGCGCGGTCTGGTCGAAATCCTGCGAAACGAGCCAGCCGCGTGTCTCCACGAATCGCGTCAGATCGATGAGGAACGCCTGCACACGCGCCCCGGCAAGCAGCTCGCGAAGGCGCTGACGCACTTGCGTTGCCTGCCGTGAGAGCGTGCTGGAAAGCGCGGCAAGACCTGGTTCATCCGGATGGGCTCCGGCCTCCCTCTGCACGATGTCGTTCGCCACCACATCGAGATCCCTGAGCCTGCCGACCTCCTGGCCAAGCCAGCGTGCTTCGTCGTTGAGCCGTCCCATTTCCGGGCTCTCCAGCACCGGAGCGTAGACGGAGAACACGCTGCGTAGGCGGCGCAGGCCAATCCGCAACTGATGCGGTCCCTCGGAATCATCCAGCTTTCGGACCACCACGACATTCGTGGCGATCTGATCCAGGCACTCGCGCAGAATGTCGCGCGCCGCATGCTCGGCGATCTCATCCGTATCGATCGCAATATCCTCGGCATTTCGAGGCGCCAGGGGCGGGTCGACCCGTCCCTCTTCCGCAAGAAGATAGCCACGCGCCGCCTTGGAAAGCCGCGAGAACCTCAGTCCTCCATCGGGAAACAGCACATGCGCGATCTCGAACAATCCTGCCGGGCTGCCTTCAAGGAGCTCGATCTCCACTTCGCTCAGGTCGGCCGAGCGCCCCCCGGCCAGAATCTGGCCGACATCGACGGCCAGTTCCGCGCGGGTGCCGTCCGCAAGGGACAGTTCGCTGGCCGAACGCTTGATCACCGTCTCACAGACGGGCTGAAGCGGAGCGCCGTTGATGCATTGAAGGACCTCCTCGCGCACCGAGGCATCGGGAATTGCTTCAAGGCACGCCCGACCGCCCGGTGCCGGGTTTTCCACCTCACCGACCTGCGAAAGGCCACCGTGCAGTTCTGCCCTGGTCTTGACGGTCTGGACCCAGCGCCGCCCGTCGCGCCTGAGTCTCAACGCTATCCCTGCCTTCTTCAGCGCGTGTTCGGGAGTGTCCAGATAGATGCTTCTCAGCGTTTTCGTCGTTGGGCTGCCTTTAGCCAGCTTCGACGCCTTGACGCGCGCCCAGAACTCGCTGGGCGACGCTTCGTCGAGGATGAATTTCAGCTCGACTTCGCTCATGTGACGGATTTGTGCCGGTTCGATTCCAGTCCTAACCCATCCGGCACAGACCCACAACCGACCTTGGGTGCGACTTGTGAAGCCGCAGCGTGCTGCGCGACCGGCAGTTGCAGTGTCACGGTTGGGTTACTCGGAAGATCGGCTCAATTCGCTGTACTTCGCGGCGCGCCGTCTTAGCTGGCGCCTTCCTGCATCTCGCCGGGATCGTCTGAAGCGCCGTCATGCTCTCGCTATTCGCGCAGCCCGCTCCCGCAAATTCATGTCGGCTTCACAAATCCGTTGCGACGGTTTCGTACACGAAGGAGGGGCTTTGTTTTCGAGACTACTTTTTGGAAAAGGATGGAAAAATGGCCAAGATCCCCGGCAAGACCGAAACGATCGAAAACGTCGAATCTGCTACCTTCGACCCGTCCGAGGCTGCCGAGCAGGTTCGCGCTGTCGCCGAACAGGGCGTCGAGCAGGCGAAGGAAGCATTTTCCAAATTGCAATCGGACTCCGAAACCACTCAAAAGGCTTTTGAGTCGACACTTGAAATTGCCAAGACCACCCGCAACGAGGTGTCACTGAAGACGATTGCCGCTCTGCGAGCCAATGCCGAAGCCGGCTTCGCGCACCTCGAAGCGCTGGTTGCCGTGAAGTCGCCGGCCGAGTTCTTCGAACTGCAGGCCGCTTTCGTGAACAAGCAGATTGACGTTTCCATCGAGCAGGCCAAGATCCTGCAGGGGGTGATGTTGAGAGCTGGCGAGGATGCATCCAAGCCGATCAAGGATGCCTTCGAGAAGGCTTTGAAGGACCTCAAGGCCGCTTGATTGCTCAAGCAATCCGAGACCGGAGGTCAGCACCTCTCTGCTCGCTACGATAATCAAGACCGGCACCTCGCGCCGGTCTTCTTCCATTCGGCGGGCCTACCCGGCCAAGGCCAGCTGGTCCATCGGTCACCAGCGGCGCCTTGGGGCGCTGCCTTGCGATCACTGCGCGCCGCAATTCAGCAAAGCGACGATGGTCTTGCCGTCGGTAAAGAATGGATTGCCTATTTCATTCTTGCCCGTCATCGGCTGGGTCACGACTGCATCATCCATCTTCCCGACGCATTTCGACCGAAGGAGGACAGCGCGCAATGCCTCCCGCTCCTTGTCTATGTCCGGGTCCACCTGATGGATCAGCAGGCCTCTCCCGCTTGCGGACCTGGCTTCCTTGTCGAAGTGGACGGTGCCGAGCCAAACCGGACTACCGGAAACCCGAAAGTCAGTGTCCCAAACATGAATGTGGTGCCGCTCCCGCACCGAGCCGCCGGGATCCACATATTGGAAGCCCCGCTGGTTGGGCTGTCCGTGCCAGAACGTTGGAAGCCCCGGTGCGCGTGGAGAAGGCTGGTTGCGTAACTCCGCGCCTAGCAGGCGCCAGATGCTTGCGAACGAAATCTTGTCCGTCGATTCCCATCCGGCCTGAGCAAAGGCTTTCGCCAAGTCAACCTCGCTTCCTATCAGGATGACGTTGATCGGCTCCATCGACTTGCCGGTTATGTCCTCGCTGAAGCGTGGCGCCAAGGCGAACATCGACGTCGGGAAGTTGTTTTCCGCCAGGTCGACCGGCGCGTTTCTGGGCCGCCGCTTGTCGACAAGCGGGTGTGTGTAGTCGAACGCGCCTACGATGCCAGCCCAGGCTACGAAGAGGCACACCGCCGCAGCTCTGGACAAGGCAGGCGTAGGGCTCGAAATCGTGTCTCCGGCGGACGCCCTCGCAACACTGAAGAAGGTGATTGTTGCTGTGAGCCAGGCCGCGCCGAGGCCAAAACTCGCAATCACGTCGGATGGCCAGTGGACTCCGAGATAGATCCGGGAAAACCCGACGGCCGCCACGATGGCTGTCGTCATGACCGCGATTGCGGCCTTCGCTGTCCAGGTCTTCACCCGATCGATCGCGAACCACCCGACCAGTCCATAGAAACATATTGCCACGAAGGCGTGACCGCTCGGAAAGCTCGCGCCTTTGGCCGGGATCAACGCGTTGATGAGATCTGGGCGGGGGCGGGCAAAACCCACCTTTCCCAACTGGACCAGAATCTCGCCGCCACCGATCGAGATGAGTAGCGCCAGGATCCAAAGCCGTCGGCGCGTGAGCGCAAGATATAGGACCAACAGGCCGGCGCCTGCCGTGACGATCTGCCAGTTCCCCAAATAGGTCAGGAAAAGCATCAGTCTGTTCAGGCCGGGCGTGCGATACATTTGAACCACGGACAGCAGACGCAAATCCGCGAGAACGACGGCCTCGTTGGCGATCAAGTCCTGAACAACCGAGAGGAAAAAGAACAGGAAGACCGATGCCAGCGCTGCGCCAACCGTCAGGCGCAGGCCCAATAGATCGGAACGGTTGAACCGCCTGGCAAGCCAGCCCCAGAACCTTGGGTGGGATGCGATGTGGCGCTCAAGTTCCGGATTACGCCGTATGGCTTCGACAATGGACTGCAGCAGTGAGCTCGCCAAGCGCCACATCCAGCCGCCACTCCCCTGCAATTCGCCGGAACAACTTGGTGTTTGCGGCGAACCTTTAGGCTAGCATGTCGATTGCCGTCACACCAACGCTGCGGGCAACACGCCAGCCGAACCGAGGGCTTTACATTTCTGCGGACGGATTCGTCGAGATTTGGCAGCTGGCCGCATGGTTGGTCTGGCGGACCTTCTCACTCCCACAAATGGCGCATGTATGACAGTTCTGGTTCTCCTCAATGCACGCGCCGGCACAATTCAACGCGCCAACTACGATGTCGAAGCATTTGTTCGAAACGGGTTTCAGGCGCGTGGCATCGAAGCCGAGGTGCGACTTGCGGAGGGCCAGGAGATCGTGGAGATGGCCCACGGGTTCGTCATGACGAAATCATCCGGCGATAAACCAAAGACCCTCGTGGTCGGCGGCGGCGACGGCACACTCGGTTCCGTGGCCTCGGCCGTCGCGGGAACGGATGTCGTGCTGGGCGTTCTGCCGCTTGGTACCCTCAATCACTTCGCCAGGGATCTTGGCTTGTCAAATGATCTGGAGGTGGCCATGGACGTAATTGCCGCGGACCATGTCGAGCAGATCGACGTTGCGGAGGTGAACGGCCGGGTCTTCCTCAACAACTCATCCATCGGCATCTATCCGTTTCTTGTCGCCGAACGGACCGCCGAGCAGAAGCGGCTGGGGATCGGAAAGCTTGCCGCGCTCGGCCCGGCGCTTATCCGTACGCTCAAGGCTTCATCGTGGAAGAGGGTGAGGATTTCTATTGGCAACGAGCGAAGCCAGAAGACGCTTTGCGTGTTCGTCGGCAACAATTTCTACGATCTGCGCGCGCTCGGCCACCGCGGCAACCTTACGTCGGGAGAGCTATGCGTCTACGTCGTGAAGCAGCAGTCCTGGCTGGGGCTTGCGCTGCTGCCGTTCAAGGCCGCGCTCGGGTTGATCGACCCAGTCCGCGATGTCGAACTCTTCCGAGTTCAAAGTCTGGAGGTCAAAGCGCGCCGACGACACCTGCGCATTGCGATAGACGGCGAGACCGTCGAGGCAATACCGCCGTTGCATTATCGGATACGGCCGCGGTCGTTGCGGGTTCTCGCTCCCAAGTTGATGAGGTCCGCTGCCGCGATCTGACGAGCAGGCGCTGACCATGCCGCCTTTGCTGGCTGTAGGCGAGCAAATGGACCGACACTCTATGTCGGCAGAGGGGTCATTGAGTAATGCGTAGGGGTCCGGAATCCGTTAACGAACAGCAAACCTTCGGGTCATGCGGCAAGGAAAGTGGACCGAGGAATGCGCAATGGCCGGAACGTTCCTGTCGGCAGCTTTGACTTGCCATTCAAGTTGTAGGTGCCGATAAGGTTGACGTGTTCCCAAATCTGTGGCGAGACATGGCGCAGAGCGCCGGGAAGTGCTCGTGCGCCAAGGCGAGCCGGCCAGCCCATGATGCGGCTTCTTTATTGGCTTTACGAACGCTTGCTGCGGCATCAGGTCCGGCAGCACCCCGCACCGCATCACGTCGGCATCATTCTTGACGGTAATCGCCGCTTCGCCCGCGAACGTGGCTACAGCGACCCTCGCGCGGCATACGAGCTAGGAGCTGAAAAGCTCGACGACGTTCTTGCCTGGTGCATCGACCTTGAAATCCGCGCTGTCACGCTCTGGGTATTTTCGATCGACAATATGCGCCGGCCGCCGGCCGAGGTCTCCGCCATCATGGCCGCCGTCGAGAAGAAGATCGCCGCGCTGGCCGAGGATCCCTCGATCCTGAGCCGCGGAGTCCGGCTCAGGGCCGCGGGCCGGCTCGACCTTCTGCCGGTTTCGACAGCCGACGTGATCCGTGAGGCGACGGAACGAACCGCCGGGAACGAGGCGCTCACCGTGACGATCGCAATCGCTTATGGTGGACGCGAGGAAATCGTCGATGCCGTCCGCAACCTCGTCCGCCAAAAGCGCCAGCAGGGGGTCGATCTCGATACGATCCTCGACGAGCTGAGCCCAGCGGCGATAGACGAATACCTTTATACCGCCGGCCTGCCCGATCTCGATCTCATTATCCGCACAAGCGGCGAGGTCCGCCTTTCCGGCTTTCTCCTTTGGCAAAGCGCCAGCAGCGAGCTTTATTTTTCAGACGTGAACTGGCCGGAGTTCCGCAAACTCGATTTTCTCCGCGCCGTTCGCGCCTATCAGCGCCGCCGCCGCCGTTTCGGAAAATAGGATTTCGCGCGTTCCCCGGCCCCGACATGGATGCCGGCGCTCGACTGCTCTTTATCGGATTCGCTTGCGAGCAATGCGCTGAATGGAACCAACGCAGGCGCTCACCAATACACTTGCAGTCCTGAAGCCGGACAGAGCGGCAGAACAGCCCTTTTCCCCGATCAGGAAACCCAGCCAAGAGCTGCCATTCCCAACAACGCCACACCAAAAATTATACGGTAGATTGCGAACACCGTGAACCGGTGCGATTGGATATAGCCGAGGAGCCATTTGACAGCGATGAACGCCGTCACGGTGGAAACGACAAACGCGATCCCGAGAGCGCCCCAATCCTCATGCCCAGCACCCCGCTTGAACTCGCTGTATAGTTGGTAGGCGCTGGCCGCGTACATGGTCGGAATGCCAACAAGAAAGGCGAATTCGGTCGCTGCGGCGCGGTTGCTGGTGCCCGCCAGCATCGCGGCGAAGATGGATGCAGCCGAACGTGAGGTACCGGGAAAAATGCCAGCAACGATCTGGGCCAATCCGACCACGATGGCGACGGTCCAGCTTACTTTGGTGCGGTCGCGCTGCCGCGCCGCAATCCACTCCGCGGCGATTATCCAGAAGCCGCCGATGATCAACGCCCAGGCAATCGGCGCCAGATTGTCCGGCAGTGCGAAGCCGAGTTTCTTGGCGATGAAGCCGAGAACGGCGGTAATCAGGAAAGCAACAATAAGTTTGCCGGCATATGCTCGGTTTTCTGGTTGTCGCCAACCGATCACCAGCGACACGAGTCGCGGCCAGTAGATGATCGTGACCGCCAAAATCGCGCCTGCCTGGATAACAATGTTGAAGGTATCCGAACGTTCTCCGAGCCAGTGCTCGGCGATGAGAAGATGGCCGGTGCTGGAGATCGGTAGAAACTCGGTGATCCCCTCGATGACGCCAAGGGCGATTGCGTTGATGTAGTCCAAAGCGGCCTCCGGTCGGGTCGGCATTGAGGGCGAAGTTATGAGAGACCGCTTCGGTTTTTGTAGGTAGAAAAAGCGGGCCCAGTTCGGACTTTACAAAACTTTACCTAAACACAGAAAGCCAGAAACAGCCCGTAGCTTAGCTTGGGATCGTAGCCCAGGGACGGGAGTGCTGCCGTTTTTGCGTACTCCATCGTATCTTTCGCTCGGTGCAAGGCCTGGCCCGCTGGTGAGGTGCGCCCAGACAGGTTCGGCATGGCCGATGGCGGCTACGCCACTAGCTCCGCATCACGGGCAAACTCCTCAGCCCGTTGGCGGAAGCGACCGAAATGCAAGGCCATCGTCGGCAGGACCAACAGGTTAAGCAGGGTAGAGGTCACCAACCCGCCGAGGATCACGATCGCCATTGGCCCCTCGATCTCGTTTCCGGCCGCGTCGCTGGCCCAGGCCAGAGGCAACAGGCCGAGCGCTGTAACCACAGCCGTCATCAGAATCGGCACAAGCCGTTCGGCGGCGCCCCTGCGGGCGGCTTCCGGGCACCACTCCAATCCTTCCTCGTTCACGAGATGCTCATAGTGCGAGATGAGCATGATCGAGTTGCGCAGCGTGATGCCGAACAGCGTGACAAAGCCGACCAGCGATCCGAGCGACAGGTCTCCGCCGCTGGCCAGCACTGTCAACACTCCGCCGACCAGGGCGAATGGCAGGTTGACCAGCACGAGAAGCAGTGCCCTCGTGCTCTTCAGCGCCAGGAATAACAGCAGCACGATGCCGACATTGGCAGCCACGGTATAGATCAGCAGGTCCTGCTGCGATTGCGCGCGCGCCTGCTCCTCGCCGGCAAACATCAGGTAGGTGCCTTTGGGCAGGCTGACTTCCCTACCGATGCGCTCTTGCGCTTCCTTGACGAAATCGCTTACCGCGCGACCGTGCACCCCTGACGTCACCGTTTGCAGACGCTGGCCGTCACTATGCAGGATCTGGTAGCGGCTGGTGGTCTGGCTGATATCGGCGAGCTCTCTGAGCGGCACCGTCACGCCCGCCGGGCTGCGCACCAACAACGAGCCTACGGCCGCCAAGTCCTGGTGTGCCGCGGGAGTCAATGACACGTTGACGTCGTAGGCCTGGTTGCCCACGTAGACCTGGCTGGCGGTTATCCCCTCATATGCAGTCTGGATCGCCTCCAGCACGTCGACCGGGGTGAAGCCCCAGAGGGTCAACTGCTCCGGCTTGAGTCGCATCGTCAGTTGCGGCAGGTACTGCGCCGCTTCGACCCGCACGCCGATCGCACCTGGGATGGTGCCGACCACTTGAGCGATCTCACTGGCCTTGCTGTCGATGACATCCAGGTTCTGGCCAAAGACGTTGATCACCACCGGCGCGGTCACGCCTGAAATGCTCTCGTCGATGCGCTCGGCCAGGAAGGTGTTGACCGATGTGATGAGCCCGGGGAAGCTGGCCAACGTCTGTTGAATATCGACCAACGCGCGCCGGTGTTCGGCCGGCGACAGTGGCTTCAAGTCGACCTCGAACTCACTGATATTGACGCCCGTGGGATCGACCACTTCGTTGGCCCGGCCGGCACGCTGCGCCACCAGGCGCACGCCGGGAACCTGGCTCAGCTGCGCCGTCACCTCGTTGCCGACACGCATGGACTCGGCCAGCGACGAGCCGGGGGCCAGTGCCATATGCACGAGGTAGTGGCCTTCCTTCAGGTCCGGAATGAAATTGCCGCCGAAAAACGGCAGCGCGCCGAGTGCTGCGACGCAAAGCACTCCGATCGTCGCAATGATCAGTCGGTAGCGCGACTCGATAGCGGCAAGAACTGCCAGGTAACGCGCCTTCAGCGCTTGCACCAGCCTGGGTTCCTGCTCCTTGAGAGGCTTGCCCGTCAGCAGCAGGAATGCGAGCGCCGGCGTCACTGTCAACGCCACGACCAGCGAGGCCAGGATTGCCAGGATGTAGGCGACACCCAACGGCGCGAACAGCTTCCCGGCGATGCCGGACAGCGACATTACGGGCAGGAACACCAGCGCGACGACCAGCGTCGCGTAGACCACGGCGCTTCGTACCTCGAGCGAGGCGAGCAATACGACCTGTGCCGGCGGCAGCGGATGGGCCAGCTGTTGGTTCTGGCGCAGGCGGCGGAAGATGTTCTCGACGTCGACGACCGCGTCGTCGACAACCTCGCCGAGCGCGATCGCCAACCCTCCAAGCGTCATGGTGTTCAGGCTCACACCGAAGTGGGCCAGCAGGATCACGGCTGTCAGCAGCGATAGCGGGATCGCGGTGGCGGAGATGATTGCGGTGCGCACGTTGAGGAGGAACAGGAACAGCACGCCGATCACCAGCACGCCGCCGAGGATCAGTGCGGTGCGCAGATGGCCGATGGCGGTTTCGATGAAACGGGCCGGCCGAAAGATGTCCGGGTGCAGCGTTACCTGCTGTCCTGCCAGCACTGGCTGCAGCTCGCTCAGCACCTGTTCAACGCTGTGCGACACCGACATCATGTCGGCGCCGTACTGGCTCTCCACCATCAGCGAGACGGCAGGCTTGCCATCGACGGAGGCCGCGCCGACAGCCGGCGCTGGCCCGATAGCGACCTTGGCGACGTCGCCCAAACGCAGAGCGACACCGTTCTGGTAGCGGAGCACCACCTGCGCCAGTTGTTCCGGCGTAAGGGTCTGACCTTCGGTGCTCAGCACGATGCGCTGGTTGGCATTCTCGACATAGCCGGCGCCACGACTGCTGACCGTCGCGCGCTGCGCGACGGTCAGCAGATCCTGCAACGCCACGCCGTACTGCACCAGCTTCTGCGGGTCCGCCTGGACCTGGAACTGCTTGATGTCGCCGCCGAAGACGATCACGTCGGCGACTCCAGGCACGCGCAGCAGCTGCGGCTTGACCGTCCAGTCCGCCAGAGTGCGAAGGTCCATCAGCGAAAGCCGATCGGAAGTCAGGCCAGCCACCAGGGTCACGTTGGTCGAGGACGTAAGCGGCAGCAGGGATGGCGGTTTGACGCCGAGCGGTAACGTGCCGACTAGTGCGTTCAGCCGTTCGACCGCCAGCTGCCGCGCCCTGTAGATATCGGTGCCATCCTGGAAGGTGAGCGTCACCATGGATAGCCCCTGCAGCGACTTCGAGCGCATGCTGTCGAGGCCGAGCGTACCGCCCATCGCGTTCTCCACAGGCTGGGTGACAAGCGCCTCGACCTGCTCCGATGTCAGGCCGGGCGCATCGGTCTGGATCACTGCCAACGGCGGCGCGAACTCGGGAAAGACATCCTGGCGGGCCTTGGTTAGCGTATAGATGCCGTAGCCAGCCAGCAGGCAGGCCAGCGCGATGACCACGCCGCGGAAGCGGACGGCAAAGCGAATGATGGAGTTCAACATGATCGGGGCGCGCAGGTCCGGTTAGTCGTCACATTCGGGGTCTTTGCAGGCGGCGGCCGCTGTGATCGGCGGGCGCTGCTCTTCCGACAACAGCAACTGCGCGCCGCGTGTCACCACGCGTTCGCCGGCCTCGAAGCCGCCGTCGACGAAGTAACCGCCGTCGTATGGCGACTGGTCGTCGACCAATCGACGTACGAAGCGGTCCTTGCCCTGCTGGACGTAAGCCCAGGGCTGCCCGCCGAACCACAGCACCGCTGTCCGGGGGATGACGACGCCCGGAGCTGGTTGCTGGCCCATCGGCAAACGAGCGATCACCTTGCTGCCAACTGGCAGGCTGGCAGGTGCATGGTACAGGAAGGTTGGTCCCTCCGCGATCGGATCGCTTTGCGGCGACGCAGACACCAGGCGAGCGGCGACCCGACCGCGCGCGCCATCGTCGAACGTGATTTGGTCCGGTGCCGACCTGCTGCTGTCGATCGGCAACACGATCCGCAGCATCATGTCCTGCCCGTTCAGGAGACCAGCGAGCGCCGTATCCTTGCCTGCGATAAGCGAGCCGAGTGGCGGACCGAATTGTTGCTGCGCGCTCGCCCGCACCCCCTCCAGATTGGCTTCAGCCGACTCGAGCTTGGCCTGATCGGCTGACCACGCCGCCTGTGCCGCCTGCAGGGCCTTCTGCGATATATTCATATGGTCCCGGAACAGGACGCGGTTGCGCTCTGCTTCCTGGCTCGATGCGTCGAGAGCCGCCCGCGCACTAGCTACGTCGGCCGCAGCGGCGCGATACCGAGTCTGGAAGTCGATCAACTGTTGAAGGTCGAGCACGCTGCCATAGGCAGTCTGTTCGAGCCGCCGCTTCGTCGCCGTTAGCGCGTCGGTCGCGATTCCGCTGCGTTTCTGTGTCGCCTCGTCCAGTGTCACGATGGTCAGCCCGTCCTCGTTGCTGACCCGACTGGCCGGGGCAGCGGCCGGGGCAGCTACGCTCGGCGCTGGCTGGTACGAAAGCCAGCCCCAGGCCACCAATGCGGCGGCCCCGATTGGCACAAGCGCGAGGAGCAGGCGTTTGCCGAGGTTGCTCATGACTGGGAGATTCCTTCTTGAGGGGTGCTACCCGGCGCGCAGGGCAGATGGCCAAAGATGGGCGGAGGCTACCGAACGCTCGCTTAAATCCACCTGAAATTTCCTCAGGAGACGGCGATAAACGATCAATGACCGGTATCGCGATTTCAGCCAGGCTTCATCTTGGACCGCGTATTGTCTCTCCACTCCCAGCCAACGGATGCAGGGCGCACTAAGGTCAAGATTGATGCGCATAGGGGCGCAAGGCTTAAACAAAACATGGGACGGGCCCGATCCGGACCGCGTGCGCTCACCAAGAGGCGAAAGATCGATGCGCTTGCTGCTGGCTGAAGACGACCCAATGATCGGCAGCGGCCTCCAGCAAGGGCTGCGGAAGAAGGGATTCACCGTCGACTGGGTGCAGGACGGCAAGTCTGCACTGCTCGCATTGGAAACCACCCCCTACGCGTTGCTGCTGCTCGATCTGGGTCTACCGCAGAAGGACGGGATGGACGTCCTGAAGGCATTGCGCCAGCGCGGTGAAACGCTGCCGACTATCATAGTCACCGCGCGCGATGCGTTGCCCGACAGGCTGGCCGGACTGGACGGTGGGGCCGACGACTATCTGATAAAGCCGTTCGCGCTGGAGGAACTCATCTCACGCATTCACGCGGTGAGCCGCCGCCAGGCAGGACGAGCGCAGGTTGAGCTGCGCGTCGGCCCGCTGCGTCTCGACCCGGTCCGCCATTTGCTGTGGCTGTGCGATGAGCCGGCCGACGTCTCGGCCAAGGAGTTCGCATTGCTCCATGCGTTGATGCGCGAACCCGGTGCGGTGCTCTCGCGCGAACAACTGGAGGATGCCTTGTACGGCTGGGATAAGGAAGTGGGCAGCAACGCTGTCGAGGTGCACATCTACAACCTTCGCAAGAAGCTCGGTACCGAGGTGATCCGTACCGTACGGGGCGTCGGCTATCGCATTGGCGAGGACGCATGACCCTTGGGCTTCATCGCCTACGCCTGTGGTTCATGGGCTCCTTGCGCCGCCGCCTTCTGCTTTGGCTGCTGCCGGCGACCTTGCTGGCTGGAATCCTGGCGAGCATCGGCACCTACTGGGGCGCCTTCATCGAACTGGGGGATCTCCTTAATGACCAGATGCGCTATGTCGCCCAGCACGTCGATATCTCCAACGCCGACCGTGTGTCACTAACCAACGACGGCAAGCGCCAGTGGCAGGAGGATGACGAAAAGGCGGACGAGGTGCTGTTGGAGGTGTGGCGCGGCGGCAAGCTGGATTTCACCACCGACGCGGCGCTGGCGTTGCCGCCGCCGCAACGGCCCGGCCTAAGCGATGTTTCGTTCAATGGCCAGACGTGGCACACCTTCGTTGATCAGCGGGGCGACCGGCTGATCCGTGTCGGACAAGCGCAGAACGCACGTTGGGAGGC
Source organism: Mesorhizobium album (assembly GCF_033977205.1). Classification (NCBI taxonomy): domain Bacteria; kingdom Pseudomonadati; phylum Pseudomonadota; class Alphaproteobacteria; order Hyphomicrobiales; family Phyllobacteriaceae; genus Mesorhizobium; species Mesorhizobium album. Next base: position 162,790 of record NZ_JAVIIW010000009.1, read on the forward strand.
ACTGGCTGGGCTGTCGGTGCATCTGTTCTGGCCTGTCCTGTCACTGCTGCCGCTGCTCGCATTGTTCCTGTGGTATGGCATCGGCTATGGGCTGAAGCCGCTGTACCAGATCGCCGCCGAGTTGAGGCGGCGCGATGCCGAAAGCCTGGCACCTATTGGGCCGGGTCCGTTGCCAAACGAAGTCAAGCCTTTGGTCGACGGCCTCAATGACCTGCTGCGTCGGCTGGATCGCGCGTTCACGATGCAAAAGCACTTCATCGCCGACGCGGCGCATGAGCTGCGCACGCCGATGATGGCGCTCAGTCTCCAGACGCAATTGGCGAAAGCTGCTTCCAGTGAAGAAGAACGCGAACAGGCGCTGTCACAGCTGGAAAGCGGCGTCAGCCGGATCACCCACCTGGCGCAGCAATTGCTGACGCTGGCAAGGCTCGAGCCGCAGGAGCAAGCCGACGTGCCGCAGTCAGTCGAGCTGTCGGCGCTGTGCAAATCGGTGATCCTGGACCAGATCCGGCTGGCCGAAGCCAAACAAATAGACCTCGGGCTCGTCACGCAGGACAAGGCCGAAATACAGGGTGGCCCGGAGGCACTGCGCATCCTGCTCAACAACCTGGTCGACAACGCGATCCGCTACACCCCTGCGCACGGCACGATCGACGTGGCGGTTCGGCGGAAGGGGAATGAAGTTGTGTTGGAGGTCTCTGACAACGGCCCCGGCATCCCGAAAGCGGAACGTGCGCAGGTGCTGGAACGGTTCTACCGTGGCAGTAACCAGAACGTTCAGGGGAGCGGCCTGGGGCTGTCGATCGTCCAGCGCGTCGCCGCACAGCATGGCGCGCGCCTGGTGCTGAGCAGCGGGCCAGACGGCAAGGGGCTGCTGGCCCAGGTCTTCTTCAAGTAACTCACCAGAACATGTCCAGAAACCGTGCCGACAAAGAGATGAGGATGCAGAGTTGCAGCTATACGACCTTGACGCCGCAGCAACCCGAACAATCAACAGCCTTGCCGGCGCGAGTGCTGCTATCGACTTCATGATGGTCTGGGTCTCGGCAATCGGCGTGCCGTTACTTGTGCTCGCTGTAGCGGGACAGTGGTGGCGAGGTTCGGGCAGAACGCGCAGCCGACACGTCCTCGTCGCGGCGGGGCTCTCGTTCCTCGTTGGCCTCACCATCAACCAGATCGTCCTGCTGTTCGTCCATCGGATGAGGCCGTACGACGCTGGCGTCACCCATCTTTTGATCGCCCGCAGCGCCGATCCATCATTTCCGTCCGATCACGCGACCGCGACCTTCGCCATCGCGGCTGCGTTTCTGCTGCACGGCATGCGGCGGCTCGGGCTCTGGTTCCTTGCCGCTGCAGTGCTGGTGGCGATTTCCCGGGTCTATATCGGAACGCATTACGTCAGCGACGTTCTCGGCGGAGCCATGACGGGCATCGTTGCAGCCATGCTAGTCCGCCCGCTCTATCGGGAAGGGACACGCGTCGATCAGTTGATCATCGGCATCCTGTAGGGCCGTGGAGTTGGCGTCCTTCTTCACTGCCGTCACGGCATTCATCGCAGCCCATCCACATCTTTCCTATGCAGTCGTTCTCCTGCTTGCCCTGTCGGAATCCATCCCGGTCATCGGCGTCTTCATTCCAGGCACGGCCGCCATTCTGGCGATCAGCGCGCTTGTCCCGACCGGAGTCGTGAAGCTATGGCCGCTGCTTGGCGCGGCAGCCGCGGGCGCGATCATCGGGGACGGCCTCTCGTTCTGGGTTGGTCATCGCTACCACCGCGAACTCCTCGAGCGATGGCCGCTCAATCGCCATGCGGAACTCGTCACGCGCAGCGAGACATTCTTCGAGCGCCATGGCGATAAAAGCGTCTTCATCGCCCGTTTCACGCCGGGCGTGCGGGCCTTCATTCCCTTGATTGCGGGCATGTTGCAGATGCCTGTGGGGCGGTTCTATGCCGCCAACATCCTGTCCGCGCTTGTGTGGGCGCCCTCGCACATCTTGCCCGCCGTGTTCGTCGGCGCAGCCTTTGGTATTTTCGGCGCGGCGGCCAAGCCGCTCGCCATTCTGGTCGTCCTTATCGTCGTCGTGATCTGGGCGATGATCCATCTCGTGCGGTTCGCATTGCGTCGGGGGCCGCCGCTGGTGTCGAGCGTATCGGGATGGCTTCGGGCTCGGGCGGCGGCTAGCCAATCCCGCTGGAGTCGTTTCGTGCTCGATCTTCTCGATCCGGCGCGGCCGGACGCAAGGGGCCTGGCGCTACTCGCCCTGCTGGTGATCGGCTCCGCCTGGATATTCTTCGGGATTCTCGAAGATGTCGTGAGCGGCGATCCGCTGGTGCGCGCGGACACCGCGATCTACCAGGCGCTGGAAGAACTTCGCACCGGGCCGGGCGATGCCGTGATGCTCGTTCTCACCGAACTGGGCGACACCGTCGTCGTGATTGCAGTGACCGCGGCCGTGCTTCTGTGGCTCGTCTGGAAGCGTGCCTGGCGCACAGCTGCCTATTGGCTGGTGGCGATTGGCGGGGCATCGGCGCTGAACACGGTGATCAAGGTCACGCTCCATCGCGCCCGGCCGACTGAGCTGTTCTACACTGGCTGGAGCGCCTTCTCCTTTCCAAGCGGCCACAGCACGGTCAATCTCGCTCTCTACGGCTCTCTTGCCTTTTTGACTGGACTCAATCTCCGACCGAAGTGGCGCCTTCCAGCGGCCTTCACCGCGCTTTCCTTCGTGCTGTTGATCGGGTTTTCGCGCCTCTATCTCGGAGCTCACTGGTTTTCGGACGTGATGGGAGGATTCGCGTTCGGCACGGCCTGGCTGGCGATCCTCGCCTTCTTCTACTTCCGCAGGGAGGAAGTTCAGCCCATTGGGGTCACCGGAATGACCGTGGTTGCCTGCCTGGCGCTTGCTCTCGGCGGAGGCTTGAACGTCTTTCGGCATCACGCCCTGGACACTGAGCGTTATGCCCGCAAAATCACGACTCCGACGATGACGGCCGACGACTGGCGGTCGACTGGCTGGCAGCAGCTTCCTTCTCAGCGCATTGATCTTACGGGCGAGATCGAAGAGCCGTTGACCGTCCAATGGGCCGGTGACCTATCTTCCATCGAGCGGGATCTGTTGGCGAAGGGCTGGCGCCCTCCTATGTCGTGGGTCTCGCGGAGCGTGCTAGGCTGGCTCACTACCAGTGCGCCTCCCGCGGAGCTACCTGTTGTGCCACGCCTCGCCAGCGGGCGCGTGCCTAGCCTGACCCTTGTGCAAGAGAGCGGTGTCGCGCCGGGCGCGTCGCGCCTCGTGCTGCGGCTGTGGCCGGCCGACCTACAGATTGACGGCGTAAAGTCCTCGCCGCTGTGGGTCGGCTCAGTCGTAGACGAGCAGCTTGGTCGGCCGCTCTCGCTCTTCACTGTGACCTGGGTCCGTCCCGATATCAACGCGCCCCGTGACACTCTGGCCGACGAATTCCGGGCCAGCAATCTTGTGCATCGTTCCGATGCATCGGGGTATTCGAACTGGGATGGCCGCGTGCTGCTGCTGAACAAGGTGCAATGAGGCAAGCAAACGCACCCATCTGCATGCGCTCATCGCCGTGAGCGCTCGAGCACCATCATCGCGTCGAACAAACTCGATCGGGCTTGATGTGATCTTGCCCGGATAGCGTTCGCGCCGCGAGGTCTCAACCGCCGCGCAGTGGCAGATGGCGTTTGGCGAGGCGAGGAATGCAGCCGCGAGGAACGGTCCGCAAGACCAGCAATCCTTCTCGGCCAAGAAGCGGGTGACCCGTTTGTCGACACCGGCGTCACCATTGTCACCTACTTCGCTGTCCGGGCTGCGCACAAGCCCGCGGATGCTGAGCATCAATACGGCCACGGCAAGCTCGAAAGCCTGGCTGCGCTTGCCGAAATGGTTGTGCTGTTCATCGTGGCGACGCTCGTGCTGGTCGAGGCCAGCCGGCGCATTGCTGAAGGTGGCGGGGCGTCGTGCGCGTCGACCAACTGCGGCTTCGGTCAGGCGGCGCAGAGATCTTTGGGAAGTTGGAAGTCTCTGTCTGGCATGTCCATCGGGCTCGACATCGAGTTGGATGGCAGTATGAGCTGCTAGCGGGCCACGGTTTCGCGTCGAAGTTCGAGGCGGCGATCCGGGACGAACTTGGGTCCGATGTCGAGGTCAAGACCCACATCGAACCGCTTGAGGTCCCGCACCTCGCCGGCGAAGACGCGCCTCCGGACATAGCCTCGGCAATCGCCGACAGCATCGTCTCCCTGGCGGCGATGATCGACACAATCAGGGACATCCATGACATTCGGGTGCGGCAGACGCCAGCTGGCCTGGTCGTCAACTATCACTGTCACGCGGATTCCAAGCTCGACATCCAAAGCGTCCATGACGCGATCGACCTTCTCTAGCGCAGAATCCGAAATAGCCATCCACACATCATTCGCGTCATCGGCCATGCCGAACCTGAGTAGGCTGCATGAATGACCACAATTTCCACATCCGGCCATTACGCAGTCGCAAAAGATGATGCTTTTTATCAAGAAATGTAATAGCGGCATCTCTGGTCAGCGTCCTCGGTGCCGGAGACTGGGTAAATGGAGTTCACAAAGTGGTTCGCGGAACTGGGTCTTCGCCCAGCGCTGATCTTTTCGGATCGCGAGCCGATCTCCTATTTTGAGTTGGCACGCCGCATTGCTGAAGCGGCCAATAGGTTCGGATCGCAAAAGAAGCTAGTCGCTGTCGTGGCCGAGCCCACCGAGCATGCCATCATCGCCTACTTGGCCGCGTTGCATGGCAACCATGCTGTCGTTTTGCTGCCGCCTTGCAAGCCGGAGGCTCTGGACGATTTCGTCGCGAACTTTTCTCCCGACATCGTCTGCCGCCGTGTCGATGGCCGCTGGCGGTCCTTGGTCGACACTGACGGATCCTCAGGCAACCTCCATCCCGATCTGGCCGTGCTTCTCGGCACTTCGGGCTCCACTGGCAAAAGCCAGTATGTCCGGCTTTCGGCCACGGCAATCCAGGCCAACGCCGAAGCCATCGCCACCTATCTGGAACTTGATCCGAACGACCGGGCGGCGCTCATCCTGCCGTTCCACTACTCCTACGGCCTCTCGATCCTCAACTCGCATCTGGTCGCAGGCGCGAGCGTGTATTTTCCCCGATGCGGCGCCTCCGACGCAGGGTTTGCCGAAGAGACGCGCGCGGCCTGCTGCACCAACATCAGCGGCGTTCCCTATTCCTTTGAACAGATGGAACTGACCGGCTTTCGCCGCTGCGATCTGCCCGCGCTGCGCTTCATGACGGTCGCGGGCGGACGCATGCGGAAAGATCTTGCGGAGACATTCGCCCGCCACCTCTCCGATCGGCAAGCGCGCTTTTTCATGATGTATGGACAGACCGAAGCGACCGCGCGCATCGCCTACGTTCCGCCCGAGCAACTGGCGGGCAATGTCGGTTCGATCGGTATTGCCATACCCGGCGGCTCGTTATGGCTCGCTGACGAGCACGGAGCCCCTATCCGACAGGAAGGTGAGACGGGAGAGCTCGTCTATCGCGGTCCGAATGTGATGATGGGCTACGCCTGTGAGCGAAACGATCTCGCGAAAGGGTCGGAGATTTCGGAACTGCACACCGGGGACATGGCCACGAGAGACGCTCGCGGTTTCTATCACGTGGTCGGCCGTCGCAAGCGTATGTCGAAGATCGTCGGCCTTCGCTTATGCCACGAGGCCATCGAATTCGCGCTCGAGCAGGCCGGGATTTCCGGGGCGGTGGTGGGCGGCGACGATCGGTTGCTGGCCCTGGTGACGTCCGCGCATGCCGACGACCAAGTGCTCAAGGTCATGATGGCCGCCAGCGGGCTGCCACGGCCGCATCTTGAAGTCGACCGCGCACGGTCGCTGCCCCGGCTCGCCTCTGGCAAGGTCGACTACGTTGCGGTGCAGCGGCGCTTGCGGGAAAAGCGGCCGCAGCCCCGCTCCGGTGTTCTGGCGGCCTTTCGAAACGCCTTCTATCCGCGACAAGTCAGCGTCGACGACACGTTCGAAGGACTTGGTGGCGATTCCCTGCTCTACGTGCAGCTTTCCCTAGCCCTGGAGCGCGAACTCGGACGCGCTCCGGAAGGCTGGGAGGCGATGCCGCTCTCGCAGCTTTGCCGAACAGCGCGCGCAGCGGACGACCGCCGATCTTTGGATAGCCAACTTGCCCTGCGTGCGATGTCGATCCTGCTCATTGTCATCCATCATGCAACGCTATGGCCTATCCCGGGCGGAGCCGCTGTGCTGGTCATGCTGGTGGGGTACAGTCTGGCGCGCTTCAAGCGTCAGCAGCTATGCGCGGGCAATGTCCTCGGAGTGCTGCGCTCGCTCGCCGCCGTTCTCGTTCCCTACGCGCTTATCGTTGCCGGGTTTTCACTGACCCGCGGCGAGGTCTTGTGGCCTTCCGTTTTCCTGGTCGGAAATCTAGGGTTCGCCCAGCCGCCGCACATGATGCCTTACCTCTATTGGTTCGTGGAGGCCTATGTTCAGATCGTGCTTCTATGGGTCGCCATGTTCTGCATCCTGCCCATGCGTGATTTTGCCAGCGTTCGTCCTTTCGCGTTCGGCGCGGTATTGCTGGCTTTGTCGGTTGCGGCTAAGTTTTTGGTGCCGCTTGCGTGGAACATCGGCGGTCCGCAGATCTTCACTTTGCCGGACGTCTTCTACCTCACGGCCTTGGGGTGGTGTCTGTATTTTGCGACTTCGCGGCGGAAGCGTCACGCCATCGTGGCAGTCGTCGCGGTTCTGTGCCCTTTGCTTGCTTGGTACGGCGGCAACTGGCTAGGCTCGTGGATGAAATTCATGCTCGTGCTGGGTGCGGTGCTTGCCCTTCTTTACGTTCCGCGCATTACCGTGCCAGCCTGGCTTGCTCAGCTCGTGTTGCCTGTGTCGGCCGCCAGTTACCACATCTATCTGTTCCACAGGATCGTGCCGGAGTGGCTGCTGCCAGGACCGGACTCGGTGACATTCCACCCACTGGCATCCGCGCTGGCCATCTCGGTTGGCATGATCTCAGGATTGGTGGCCTTCGCGTTGCAGACTTGGCTGATAGGCTCCCTCGCCAGGCTGAAATCGCGTCGCAAGAACTCCAAGAGCCTTGTCACCAGTGGCGTGTGACGCATTTTCCACCAGTCGCGGATCTCGAATTGCCGTGCTGGCCATCTTTCCGTTGACGCTGCCGCAGAGCTACCCCTAATGCCGCACCCCGTCAGCTGGCCTGGCCTTGCGCGAAAGATAGGATTAGGTCGCGAAAACGGCAGTACCCCCCGCCCATAGAGGCGGACGGTCAGCGGCCGAAAAGCATTCCTTTCATGACTCCGTCGCGGAACAGGACCGAGTGGATCAGCGCGGCCAGGATGTGCAGGCCGACGAGCGCCGCGAGTATCCAGAACAGAGCGTCATGGATCGCGATGAAGTCCCTGGCGGTCAGACCCGCGACGTTCGGCGCCCGCGGTATAGGGAGGAATCCGAAGAGGCGAGCCGGAGGCATCAGGGGCATCGGGCGGTAGGCAAGCCAGCCCGTTATCACGATGGAAAGAATGAGGCCGTACAAGCAGGCATGAACCGAGGCGCCCGCCGATCGCACAAGCCAATGCGCTTGCCGGAGGGGAGCCTTAGTGACGGCACGAGTGACCAGCCGCAGGACAAGGATGCAGAATACCGTCACGCCGATGGAAATGTGTGTGGGAAGCCAGGTCATCGCGATCACGCCCGCCCCCTTCATAGGACCGAGGGCGACGACCGCCTGCCAGGCCAGCGCAGCCACCATGAACCAATGCAACACTCTGATGGCGAAGTGCCAGCGCGCAGTTGGGTGCTTCTCTGTCATCGCGGTGCGTAGACTCCTCCTGCCCGGGCTGAAAGTTGTCGCCTGATGTCCTTCATCGCCTCCAAGCTCATAGAGATCTTTCTCCTTCCGTCCAACCTGATCGCCGTCCTTGGATTGATCGGGCTGGCTACGGCTCCGTTCGGCAGGCGC